>JBEITL010000200.1:0-3146 GCA_040374915.1 Sediminibacterium sp.
AGAAGCAACAACAGTACAATTATCTGTAACAAGGTCTAGCGACTTAATCGAACATGCCCCCGAAATATTAAAATCTGTTTCTGTAGCAGTGCCCGACAAACTAATATTGGAAGCACCACTAGCGCCTACTTTTAAGCTGTTAACTTTTACAGGTCCTTTAATATCACTAGCTCCTGAAATACTAACAAGCAACCTATCAGATATAATAGGGTCTACAAAAGAAACATTACAAGCGCCGGATACCGTTAATTTTTCTAGGTTTTTTACGGTGATGTAGGCTTTTAGTTTATTGTTTCTAAGGCTTGACCAACTCCACCCCTTGTAGCGATAGCTAATATAAAGTACCCCACCCGATACATTTGTTACAATATAACTTGTTCCAGATTCATCACTTTTACTCACAGCCACTGCATCTTCTGTACCCTGAGAAATATACACATCAAAAGCATTTGTTACGTTGATTGAAGTAAAGCCCGACAATTTTCTATCCTCGGCAGCACCATCAACAACCATTTTTTTAGGCGATTGAGCGCATGCGCTTGCAATTGCGATGAATGCAAAGGCAGCAAAAAGAGTTTGTTTCTTAAACATCATAAGTTTTTTTTCGTAAAACGTAATGGCCTTCATAAAGTTACAGTTGGTAGCAACAATTTTTACAATTAGTTTTGCGGCAACAATTCCTCGGGGTGCTTGTGGTTTACCACCGGCTGAGAAAATACCCGTAGAACCTGAACAGGGTAATGCCTGCGAAGGGAAGGTGTTCACATTTTAGTGCCTCCCATAGCTTTCTCCCTGTTCCCATTTATAAACTTTAAAACAAAAAAGATGAAAAAGTTTTTGGGAACAATCATGTTTGTAACCTCCTGTCAAATTTTGTTTGCGCAAAGCATACAAAAAGACAGCGTTCAACTTCCACCCTTAGAAGTTAGAGCCATTAGAGCTTCCGAAAGAGCGCCCTTTGCCAAACAAAACATTAGCAAGGGTGAGAATCAAAAAAACAATCTAGGTCCTGACCTGCCTTTCTTGCTCAACCAAACACCCTCAGTAGTGGTGCAATCCGATGCAGGCAATGGCATTGGTTACACAGGCATCAGAATTAGAGGAACCGATGCTACAAGAATTAATGTTACCATTAATGGTATTGGTTATAATGATGCAGAAAGTATGGGAACTTTTTTAGTGAACTTACCAGATTTTGCTTCGTCGGTAAGCAGTATACAAATCCAAAGAGGCGTAGGTAGTTCATCCAACGGCCCAAGTGCTTTTGGTGCTAGCATTAATTTATCTACACACGAATTAAATGAGAAAGCATATTTCAGTACTAGTAATAGCGCCGGTTCTTTTGGAACTTTAAAAAATACCATTCAATTTGGTAGCGGACTCATCAATAAATATTTTACGGTTGATGCCAGAGTAAGTAACATTAAAAGTGACGGATACATTGATAGAGCCTTTAGTGACTTACGCTCCTACTATGTGAGTGGTGCTTATATCAAAGGTAAAACAAGCCTTCGCTTCACTACTTTTTCAGGAAAAGAAAAAACATACCAGGCATGGTATGGCGTATCTGCCAGTGACTTAGAAAACAATAGAACTTTTAATCCAGCTGGCACCGAAAAATCGGGAGAGCCATATAGCAATCAAACCGATAATTATACGCAAACACATTACCAATTATTTTTTAATCATCAAGTGGCGAAAAATTTAGATTTGCAAGTATCAAGCTATTACACCAAAGGCGCCGGTTTTTATGAAGAATATAAAGCAGATCAGGGTTTTTCTAGATATGGTATTCCAGCCATCACTTCAGGATCCACAGTACATACGAGTTCAGACCTCGTTAGAAGACGCTGGTTAGATAATGATTTTTACGGTCAAAATATATCGCTTCAATACAAGAAAAACGATGAGGAAATTTCGTTTGGTGGCGGTTGGAGTACCTATACTGGAAAACATTTTGGTGAAGTTATTTGGGTAGAAAAAGCAAACGCATTTTCACCAAAGAGATATTACGATTTACCAGCCATAAAAAAGGAAGCCAATTTATATGCAAAATGGCAACATAGTTGGACTAGTAATTTTAGTAGCTACATAGACTTACAATACAGAAATGTTACACATAGGATGGATGGATTCCAAAACAACCCAACACTTAACATTAATAGAAGTTTTGGATTTTTTAATCCTAAAATTGGATACCAATACAATAAAAATGGATGGGTACATTATGCGAGTTACGCCATTGGACACAAGGAACCTAACCGTGACGATTTTGAAGCAGGTGCTGCCACACAACCTAATCCTGAAAGGTTACAAGACCTAGAAATTGGACTTGAAAAAAGAAATAAAAAAACCAACTGGAGCGCTAATTTTTACTACATGCGCTACAAAGACCAACTCGTATTAACCGGTAAAATAAATGACGTAGGTGCTTATACAAGAATGAACGTACCTAATTCATATAGACTAGGTATTGAACTCATGCACACAACGATACTCACTAGTAAATTACAATTATCAAGCAACGTTACACTTAGCAGAAATAAAATAAAATCATTTACAGAGTTTATTGACAACTACGATACTGGTGGTCAGGATGCAATTACAAGAAACAACACCAACATTGCTTTTTCACCAAATTTTATTGCTGCTTCTACCCTTGCCTATAAACCTACCAAACAGTTTACCCTAGAATTACAAACAAAATGGGTAGGCAAACAATATTTAGACAATAGCTCTTTAGAAGAAAGGTCACTTGAGGCATTTGCAAATCAGGACATTAGCGCAAGCTATGAGTTTGCAAAAAAAACTGGCCGTTCGTTTTTGTTAACGGCTAGAGTTAACAATATTAGCAATCAAAAATATGTACCCAACGGATATAGTTATGCATATGTATATGGTGGCGAAACCATTACCGAAAATGGCTACTACCCTATGGCAACCATTAATTATTTAATTGGAATTACAATAAAATTCTAGCATTTTTCTTTCCAGGCAAGCATGCCACCTGTTACGTTTACCACGTCTGTAAAGCCCATGGTTTCTAGCAGTAAGCATGCTTGCCCACTTCTATTACCACTTCTACAATAGAAGTAAATTTTTTGATTTTTAAGTTCTTCGATGTCATCTATTTGCATGCTTTGAAC
>JBEITL010000211.1:0-2910 GCA_040374915.1 Sediminibacterium sp.
GGCGTTAAACGTTTTACATCTTTTTCATCCATCGATGTTTTCATAAATTCAACCATCACTTCATTTTCAGATTTGCCATTGAGTAAAGCTTCGGTTTGCGCAAAGAAATTACTCAACAACTTTACGTGGTGGTCACCAATAGCATTGTGTGAATTGGCTGGCGCTATAAAATCGGAAGGAATTAATAAAGTGCCTTGGTGAATGAGTTGGTAAAAAGCGTGCTGACCATTGGTGCCAGGTTCACCCCAAATTACAGGGCCCGTTGCATAGTTAACGGGGTTGCCGCTTCTGTCAATACTTTTACCATTGCTTTCCATATTGCCTTGTTGGAAATAAGCAGCAAAGCGGTGCATGTACTGATCGTAAGGTAAAATAGCTTCACTTTGAGCACCAAAAAAGTTGGTGTACCAAATGCCAATCAGCGCCATCAGTACCGAAATATTTTTATCAAATGGAGTAGATGCTACGTGCTTATCAGTAGCTTCTGCGCCTTTTAGGAGTGCTTCAAAATTATTGTAGCCAATAGTTAATGCAATAGATAATCCAATCGCGCTCCACAAAGAGTAACGGCCACCTACCCAATCCCAAAATTCAAACATGTTTTTTGGATCAATACCAAAAGCAGTCACCGCTTTTTCGTTGGTACTAAGTGCCGCAAAATGAAGGGCAATATGTGTTTGGTCGGTAGCGTGTTGTAAAAACCAATCTCTTGCCGTTTGGGCGTTGGTCATGGTTTCTTGTGTGGTAAATGTTTTTGACGCAATTAAAAACAAGGTTTCGTCGGGCGTTACTTTTTTTAATGTTTCTGCAATATGGGTGCCATCTACATTGGATACAAAATAGGTTTGAATACCATCAACCCAGTATGGCTTTAATGCTTCAGTCACCATCACCGGACCTAAATCACTTCCACCAATACCAATATTTACAATGTATTTGATTTTTTTACCGGTATAGCCTGTGTGTGATCCGCTATGAATAGCCGCGCAAAAAGCTTCCATTTGTGCACGCACTTTTTGAATACCCGGCTTGATGTCCGTGCCATCCACCAAAATAGGGCTAGGGTCAAAGCTTCTGAGGGCGGTATGTAAAACAGCTCTATTTTCTGTTTCGTTAATTGGGGCACCTGCAAACTGCTCAGCAATGGACTGCTTAACATTACAGTCTTCGGCTAGTTGTAAAAGTAGCTTGAGGGTTTTTTCGTTGATGATATTTTTAGAATAATCAAAAAGAATATCACCTAGTGTAATCGAGAACTTTTTAAATCTATCCGGATCCGAAGCAAATAAATCGCGCATATGGCGTCGGTTCATTTCTTCTTCGTAATGCTTTTGTAAAACAAACCAAGCTTGCGTGTTGGTAGGGTTAATTCTGGATAACATATCGCTTCAATTCTATAATTTATGTAATACAGCTATCGTTTCTTCTACCATAGCTGGGGTAATATCTAAATGGAGTAAAAATCTAATTTGGTGTTCCGACACTGTAAAGGCTAAAATGTTAAATGGTTGTAATGCCTTCAAAAGTTCGGTAGCGGTATACCTACCTTTTACCTCAAAAATGATAATGTTGGTTTCAACGGGAAGAATTTCTCCCACAAAATCAAGTTCAGATAGGGCAGCGGCGAGTTGCTTGGCATGTGTATGATCCTGGGCTAAACGCTCAATATTATTTTCTAGGGCATAAATACCAGCAGCGGCTATAAACCCGGCTTGACGCATACCACCCCCAAATACCTTTCTAAAACGCTTGGCTTTTTTGATAAAGCTTCCATTTCCTAAAAGTAAGCTTCCAATGGGTGCGCCTAGACCTTTACTTAAGCAAATGCTGATACTGTCAAATGTCTCACCATAACTAATGGTAGTGTCTCCGGTGGCGACAAGGGCGTTAAATAGTCTTGCACCATCTAGGTGAAGTGCTAAATTTTTAGTTAAGCAAACCTCTTTAATTGGTTTAATATCAGATAGTTGGTAAATACTGCCTCCAGCTCTATTAACGGTATTTTCGAGTGAGACAAGGGTAGAAGGTGGCTTATGAATGTCGTCAGGATTAATAGACATGACCACTTGGTTAGCGGTAATTCGACCTCTATCGCCCCTTAATAAACGCACGGACGCACCAGAATTAAATGCAATTCCACCCCCTTCGTACTGGTAAATATGAGAAAGCTCGTCACAAATAACCTCGTCACCGGCGTTTGTATGACATTTAATAGCCAACTGATTGGTCATCGTGCCACTTGGACAAAAGAGGGCGGCTTCCATTCCAAAGAGGTTAGCGGCCATCTTTTCGAGGGCATTTACGGTAGGATCTTCGCCAAAAACATCATCACCCACTGGCGCGCTAGACATGGCGGCCAACATTTTGGGGCTAGGTTTTGTTACAGTATCGGACCTAAAGTCTATCATGGCTGCGAAGATAAGATTCCAAATCGTAATAAAATCGACATTTTATGCGGTTTTTGTAGGGCAATTTTGTATCTTCGCACACTTTATAAGCTTATTTAAAGAACTAATTGTAAGACAGCATGAGGCAGCTCAAAATCGCTACACAGATTACCAACCGTGACTCCCAAGCAGTTGAAAAATACCTTCAGGAAATTTCTAAAATTTCAATGATTACGCCAGAAGAGGAAACGACTTTGGCGCAACGCATTAAAATGGGGGACCAACGTGCACTTGATAAATTGGTGCAAGCCAATTTACGTTTCGTGGTGTCAGTGGCTAAACAATACCAACACCAAGGTTTGTCTTTATCTGATTTAATCAATGAAGGTAACTTGGGTCTTATAAAAGCAGCGCAACGTTTTGATGAAACTAAAGGTTTCAAATTTATCTCTTATGCGGTGTGGTGGATTCGTCAATCTATTTTGCAAGCATTAGCAGAGCAAGGTCGTTTGGTGCGGTTACC
>JBEITL010000050.1:0-7736 GCA_040374915.1 Sediminibacterium sp.
CATTTTTACACGCACTTATAAACTCTTTGTATACCCGCACCCAAGATGATTTTAAACGTGGATCTTTTAGAGTAAAGGGCGATACCGTCGATATTAATTTACCCTACGTAGATTTTGGTTACCGCGTTACTTTTTTTGGTGATGAAATTGAATCCATCGAAAGCATTGAAACCGAAACCAGCAAACGCATTGGTACCATGGACAATGCGGCAATTTTTCCAGCCAATTTATATTTAGCGCCCAAAGACATGATTGTAGAAGTGATTCATGAAATACAAGATGAAATGCGCGCGCAGTATGAATATTTTATGCGCGTTGGAAAAAAGCAAGAAGCCAACCGCATCAAAGAAAGAGTAGAATATGATTTAGAAATGATTCGTGAACTGGGTTATTGCTCCGGCATCGAAAACTATTCTCGTTTTTTTGATAGAAGAAAACCGGGTACAAGACCCTTTTGTTTACTCGATTATTTTCCCAAAGATTTTTTGTGCATTATAGATGAGAGCCATCAAACCATTCCGCAAATTGCCGGCATGTATGGTGGCGACAGGTCCAGAAAAATGACACTGGTTGATTATGGATTTCGTTTACCGAGCGCCATTGATAACCGCCCACTTAATTTTCACGAGTTTGATAACATGATTGGTCAAACCATTTTTGTGAGCGCCACCCCTGCCGAATATGAACTTGAAAAAACCGGAGGTGTAGTGGTAGAGCAGGTTGTAAGGCCTACCGGCTTATTAGATCCGCCCATTCAGGTGCGCCCAAGCCATCATCAAATTGATGATTTACTCCACGAAATAGATCTACGGATTACCAGTGGCGATCGTGTGCTTGTTGCAACGCTTACCAAACGTATGGCTGAAGAAATGAATCAGTATTTAGCCAAGCGAAATATTAAAGCCAAATACATTCATAGCGATGTTGATACACTGGAGCGCGTAGAAATTTTAAGAGACTTGCGACTTGGTGTCATTGATGTGCTAGTGGGTGTTAATCTTTTGAGAGAAGGACTTGATTTACCAGAAGTTTCTTTGGTTGCCATTTTAGATGCAGATAAAGAAGGTTTTTTACGTAACGAAAAATCACTAACACAAACCGCAGGACGTGCTGCGCGAAATGTAAATGGACTTGTTATTTTTTATGCCGATAAAATGACCATGAGCATGCAGCGCACCATCGACGAAACATCGCGCCGTAGGGCCAAGCAAGTGGCATACAACGAGGCCCACAACATAACGCCCACAACGGTTTCAAAAAGTAAAGAGCAGGTGTTTGCACAAACATCGGTGCTTGATATTAAAGGTTACGATCCATCTAATGCCGTACAACAAAACAACAGTAAAACAGAAAGTCAAACCTTTGCAGAACAATTGGTGTACACAACGATTCCTCAAATACAAAAAGCCATCAAGCAAGCTAAAAAAGAAATGGAAGCCGCTGCAAAAGACATGGACTTTATAGAAGCCGCGCGCTTAAGAGACGAAATGTTTCGTTTACAAAAAATAAGCGCAGAAATGAAATAACCTGATCAAGACTTTGTAGAAAGTATAGATTTCTTATCTTGTTATCCAACGATGCTGCTTATGCGCTTTATTTGGTCAATATATGTATGGATTACCGGCTGGAAAATCCATAAAAACTTTCCCTATCATTTAGATAAGTGTGTATTAATTGTAGCGCCACATACAAGTGCTTGGGATTTTGTAGTGGGTCTTGCCATTAGAAGTGTTAGGCATCTTGAGCATGTCAAATACCTAGGTAAAGACTCCTTATTTAAGGGACCATTTGCTTTTATCTTTAAAAGTACCGGTGGTTTTCCCGTAGACCGGTTTAATAAGCACAATATGGTGGATCAGGTCGTTGGCCTTTTTAATAGCCATGAAAAATTTGTACTTGCGCTTTCGCCCGAAGGCACCCGCAAAAAGACCGAAAGGCTAAGAACGGGTTTTTATCATATCGCCAAAAATGCGGGTGTCCCAATTGTGATGGTAGGACTCGATTTTGGTAAAAAAGAAGTCACGTTTGCGGAGCCGTTTTACACAACTAGCAACGAAGCCGAAGACTTTAAAAAAATAATATCATTTTTTGCGCCCTTACAAGGGAAAATTCCTGAATACGGAATGTCACATTTAATCGATACCTATGCAAACAACAACGCGTAAATACCAAACCTTAATTGATAAGTTTTGTGCTTTTGAAGCATCACAACCGGATCAATTATTTTTATCCGAACCAGTTGCGGGTAATTATAAAAATTTTACCTGGGCACAAGCTGGTCAGCAAGTCAGAAAAATGGCGGCTGCATTAAATGCAATGGGTCTTGGAAAAGATGATAAGGTTGCGATACTTAGTAAAAATTGTGCGCACTGGGTTATGGCCGATTTAGCTATTTCATTTGCGGGTTGTGTATCGGTTCCCATGTATCCAAACATGACCGCCGACTCTATTCAACAAATTTTAGAACATAGCGAAGCCAAAGCAATATTTTTTGGAAAACTTGATGGCGCAGATCAAATGCGAGGCGGTGTTCCAGCACATTTAATTACGATTGGCTTTCCCTTTTATCTCGAAAAAAATACACTTAACTGGGACGATCTAGTAGCACAACATGAACCGGTACAAGGCAATCCAGTAAAGGATTCTATGGCACTCGCAACCATCATATATACTTCAGGAACGACGGGTCAACCCAAAGGTGTGATGCATAATTTTCATGCTATTGGATTTGCGGTGGATAGATTTTTGAACCATATCCCTCAAATAAAAAAAGAAGTATTTTTTTCTTATTTACCACTTTGTCATGTGGCAGAAAAAATGCTTGTAAAGTGTGGTGCTATTTTCACCGGCAGTACCATTTATTTTGTAGAAAACCTAGATTCTTTTAATGCCAATTTAGTGCATACACAACCCACTGTTTTTTTAGCGGTACCTCGTATTTGGGAAAAAATGCAAGAAGGTGTTTTATCTAAAATGCCACAAAAAAAACTAAGCACCTTATTAAGTATACCCATCGTTTCTTCGCTCATTAAAAAAGCAATTAAAAAGAAGCTTGGACTTTCTAAAGCTCGTTTTATTTTTACTGGTGCTTCTCCAATAAGTATTGCTTTACAAGAGTGGTTTGCAAAACTGGATATCATTATTTTAGAAGCCTATGGTATGACCGAAAACTCGGCACTATCACATGCCAACCGCGTGGGGCATCATAAATTTGGTACCGTTGGTCAAACCTATGAAGATGTTGAAGTAAGACTCAGTGCCGAAAATGAAGTACAAGTAAAAAGCGAAGCGTCGATGCTTGGTTATTATAAAGAGCCGCAGTTAACGGCCGAGTCTTTTGAAGACGGCTTCTTAAAAACCGGTGACGAAGGTTCTATCGATGAAAACGGTTATTTAACCATTACTGGACGCATCAAAGACCAGTTTAAGACCAGCAAGGGTAAGTATATTATGCCAGCACCTATCGAAACCAAACTACTCGACCACCCACTTATTAGTCAGGCCTGTGTGGTGGGCTCTGGTTTGACATCTGCATTTGTGCTTTGTACCCTTGTGCCAACCGCACAAGATCCTCTGGGTCTCGACGCGGAATTGAGTGGCTTTCTAGATCAAGTTAATAATGCACTTGACCATCACGAAAGGCTTTCGAAAATGATTGTTTGTAAAGAAGAGTGGGGTATTCCTAATGGACTTCTTACGCCAACGTTAAAAATTAAGCGAAAATCGATAGAATCGTATTATGGAAATAACTATGACCTATGGCTTAAGGAGGAGAAAAAGGTTATTTTTGTTGCATAAACCCCATTAAAACGCAATTTTTTACCAAAAAACGCGTTTATACATCGATTAACTATCAATAATTTATACTGTTATGAAACTAAAACAACTATTTACAGTAATCGGAGCTTCGGCATTGCTGGTTTCTTGTGTGAGCACAAAAAAGTTTAAAGAAAGTGAAGCTAAGTATGTTCAACTAAGTGGCTCTTATTTAGATATGCAAGAAAAATACCGTGCCCTACAGGATGAAGTTAAGGCGATCCAAGCACAGCTAGACAAATCTAAATCTGCGAATGCTGATTTAACAGCACGAAAAGTAGTATTGGAAGAGCAAATTGCAGGATTAAACGACCAAGTAGAATTCTTGCGTAAAAATAGCAGTACTGCAATGGAGCAGTTAAAAGATTTATCAGTAATCACTGGCGCTCAAGCAGAGAGCATCAAAAAATCTTTAGAAAATATTGGTGCAAAAGATATTTATATTAGAGACTTACAAGGTTCAATTGCCCGTAAAGATTCTTTAAATATGGCACTTGTAATGAACTTAAAAGGCGCTATAGGAAACTTAGACGACCAAGACATCAATGTTAAAGTTGACAAAGGCGTTGTATATGTAGACATCTCTGATAAATTATTATTTAAAACAGGTAGCTACGATGTTACTGAGCGCGCTAAAGTTGTGCTAGGTAAAGTTGCAAAAGTATTAGCTGCACAACCAGAAATTGAATTTATGGTTGAAGGTCATACAGACAATGTTGCAATCAGCACTGACGAATTAAATGATAACTGGGATTTGAGTGTTAAGCGTGCAACATCTATTGTTCGTATCTTACAAAAGTCTTATGGTCTTGATCCAAAACGCATGACAGCAGCGGGTCGTAGCGAATATTTACCTATTTCAGATAATAGCACTGCTGCAGGAAGAGCAACCAACAGAAGAACAAGAATTGTGGTATTACCTCAGTTAGATCAGTTCTTTAAGTTATTGGAAAAAAAGTAGTCTTTACTAACCCATCTCTATATTTGAGAGCGCTTCCTACAAGGAGGCGCTCTCTTTTTTATAGATAGGTGCGTAAATAAAAAAGCAAGAACCATCTTTAATGGTTTCAATTAAATCTTTGCTGATTTTTTCTGGAACGGCAGGACAGCCCCAACTTCTTCCTATCCCGGTTTTTTGAGTTGCAAAATTTTCATTTACATATGGCGCACCATGAATCACAATAGATCTTGCTAGCGCATGGTCGTTGGTTCCCTTTTCTTTTCCGTCAAGCGCCAAAGACAATCCGTTTTTTCCGGTGTACGTATTTTGGGTTACAAAAAAACCAAGACTGCTTTTTAAACTATTTATTTTATTTGAAAAACTATTTGCGATGGCTGCCCCAGAATTTTTTCCATGCGCTACATAATCGTAAAAAATCAATTCTTGTGTAATCATATTAATTACAAAGAGTCTTTTTTGTGACGACGGTAGGCTAAAATCAACGATTGATAACACAGCGCTGTTCATTAATTTGCCGCTTGCCAATAATTTCTCGAAACCCCTTACGGCTAAGTCAAAAGCTTTTTTTGAAAGGCCACGCTGGTCAAGTGCCAATTTTTGGTATAGTTGTTCTTTGGGGAGCGGCTCCGCGAGGGAGGTCATTGATAAGGACATAAAAAGGCAAAACAGCCCTATTTTGGCGCCATTTTTTATAAGACTTTGTATGTTTTGAATCTTGATCAAGCAGCAAAGGTACCCGTTTTATAGTTAAAAAACTTGTTAAATCGGATAAATGAGACCTAATGCATTGATTATCAACAAAAAAAATCCCGCCTTAGGTTTAACTATGGCGGGAAAGCAGTTAGCTGTTGGTTAAACTAGCTATATAACTAAGACAACCGTTTATCAATTTCGCTGCGTAGAGATGAAAATATTTCTTCTACTGTTCCTTCTCCCTTGATTTTCACCACTTTATCAAAACCAGCATAGTAGTTTGCCACTACCGTTGTTTTTTGTTCGTACTCATTAATGCGGGCTCTAATCACCGTTTCGTTGGTATCATCCGATCTTCCAGAGGTTAAACCCCTGTTTAATAAGCGTTTAACAAGCTCCTCTTCGCTTACCTCAAGCGCTAGTACTAGGTTGATTTCGGTTTCCTTGAGGGCTAAAAGCTTATCAAGCGCAATGCTTTGCGCCTCTGTTCGCGGAAATCCATCAAATAAAAAGCCTTTTGCGGCTGGATTGTTGTCTAGTGCGGAGCTAATCATGCCAATAACTACTTCATCTGGAACCAATTGACCCTGATCCATAAAACGCTTGGCTTCGAGTCCAAGGGGCGTTTGATTGGCTATTTCACTTCTTAATAAATCGCCGGTAGACAGGTGTTTTAATCCGTAAGATGCAATCAGGTTTTCGCTCTGCGTTCCTTTGCCACTACCGGGAGGTCCAAATAAAATAATATTAAACATGTTGATCGGGATTCTTGCTTGCAACAAATATACGAATTTGAATTATATACAACTAAACTAGCGGCCCCTTTGTTATACCTTTAAACACCAGATTCTGGCAGAATATGAAAAAGATGATCCTCTATTTATTATGCTTGATAACCGTGCAAAGCTGCAGTGGATCTACGTTACAACAAAAAGCAATAACTATGGAAGACACGACTAAAAATAATAACCCACATTTTTCTAGAACCGATACCGCTAAAATTACAGTGCCCGAAGACGCTTGGAAAAAAATACTCTCCCCAGAGGTTTATTATATAGCCCGTCAAAAAGGAACCGAAAGACCATGGACGAGTAAGTTTGAAGATTTCAAAGAATTAGGTACTTATTACTGCGCGGTTTGTGGCAACGCACTTTTTAAAAGCAACACTAAATTTGATCGTGGTTGTGGTTGGCCTAGTTTTTTTGAGCCACTCACAAAAACGTCTATTATTTATTTAGAGGACAATACCCTTGGGATGAAAAGAACAGAGGTTCAGTGCGGTAGGTGCGAATCTCACCTGGGTCATGTGTTTGAAGATGGCCCCCCACCAACAGGTCTTAGGTATTGTATCAATGGTGTGGTGTTGGATTTTGTGCCAAAACCAGTCGAAAAAAAATAATCTGCTTTTTCGATATCCGAAAAATCGCAGGTCGCCGCTACTCCCCCAATAAAATTGTTTATTTTTGCTATTCAATTTGATACTATGATTACTACAGGCAACTCTATCATTAGCATTTATACCGAGATGACTCCCAATCCGGAAACCATGAAATTTGTGGCAAACAAATTATTGTATCCAGGTAAAAGTTTAGACGTTGCCGACGAAACACTTGCGGCCGCATCTCCACTTGCAAAAGAGTTGTTTAGTTTTCCATTTATCAAAGCGGTATTTATTGCTTCTAACTTTATTACACTAACAAAAACACCTGATACCGACGATTGGCAGGATGTAATTCCTACCATTAAAACTTTTTTACAAGAGTATTTAGAAAATGGTGGTGTTGTAGTGATTGAAGAAGAGGTTGCAAAAATGAAACAAGAAGCAACCAACACTGTGAGCGCTGATGATGATGACATTGTAAAGCGCGTAAAAGAATTATTAGAAAACTACGTAAAGCCAGCTGTAGAAATGGATGGTGGAGCGATACAATTTAAAAGCTACAATGATGGCGTTGTAAACTTAATGTTACAAGGTAGTTGTAGTGGTTGTCCTTCTTCTATGGTAACATTAAAAGCCGGTATCGAAGGCATGATGAAACGCATGATACCAGAGGTGAAAGAAGTGGTTGCAGAGGCCGAATAAAATGAGCCCCACTACTTTATACCAATCTTATATAGATGGTTTATTACAAACATCCGCACTAGAATTTATTGCCGTGCTTGCAGGTATTGCAAGCGTTTGGTTTAGCAAAAAAGAACAGGTGCTCGTGTATCCTGTGGGTCTTATCAATACCACCATTTTTGTTTACTTAAGTTTTAAAGGTCA
>JBEITL010000007.1:0-15661 GCA_040374915.1 Sediminibacterium sp.
AGCGCCGACAAAAAAATAAGATCCATGATCATTTAATCAATACCTAATTTCCCTCATAGCCATCATCATCTAATAAATCAGATCCATCGGCGGCGGTAGTTGCAAGTTCGTCGCAACGGTTGTTGTATTTATTTTGTGCGTGGCCTTTAACCCAAACAAATTTGATGGTAAAGTCTTTGGCTAGTTTTGCATATATAAGCCAGAGATCTTTGTTTTTTTTGCCGCCTTTAAAATTGGTTTTGATCCAATTGTCGAGCCATTTTTTTTCGACACTATTTACAATGTACTGACTATCGGTATAAATAGTAATGGGAATATTTTTTTTGGTAACCGCCATAAGTGCTTGAATCACACCCATGAGTTCCATGCGGTTGTTGGTGGTGTACTTGTATCCGCCCCAGAGTTCCTTTACTTTTTCGCCCCAAATTAAAATGGCGCCATAACCTCCAGGGCCTGGGTTACCTCTAGATGAACCGTCTGTGTAAATAACAAGGGGATGTGCTTTTTTCTCCGTCATAGCTGGGTCTAAAAATACGTTCTTTTGTCTTTTTTATTATATTTAAGTATGCTATATGATTATATAATTATTGGAGCAGGCTCGGCTGGCTGTGTTTTGGCAAATCGTTTGTCAGAAAATCCGGCTACAAAAGTACTTTTAATAGAAGCGGGAGGACCCGATTCTAAAATGGAAATTAATATTCCGGGGGCTTATTCAAAATTAAATAATACGGAAGTTGATTGGGCGTTTTGGACCGAACCATGCGAGTCGGTAAGTAATAGAAAATTATTTATTCCAAGAGGAAAAGTGTTGGGTGGTTGTAGTGCTACCAATGCAATGGCTTATGTGCGCGGTAATAAAAAAGATTATGACAGCTGGGCTGCACTTGGTAACGATGGTTGGGATTATGCATCGGTGCTTCCATATTTTAAAATGTCGGAGCGTAATTTAAATTTTACAAATGAGTTTCATGGAACGGATGGCCCTATGCATATAACGCATGCTGCTGCGCCTTCTAATGTGGCAACTGCATTTGTTGAAGCCTGCTCCCAGAAAGGCATACAGCCTAATCCAGATTACAATGGTGCAGAGCAACTCGGCGCCTGTCTATTACAATTTACTATTAAAAATAACCAGCGTCATAGTTCGGCTGCTGCATTTTTAAAACCAATTCTTAAGCGTAAAAATTTAATTGTATTAACCCACACTTATGTAAAAAGAATTTTATTTGATTCTGGAATAGCAATAGGCGTGGAAGTAAAAAATAAAAACGGTCAAACAGAAATTTATAATTGTAAAACTGAAGTGATTGTTTCGGCGGGAGCGATACAATCACCACAAATTTTAATGTTGTCAGGGATAGGTGATACCAATGAGCTTTCTAAGCATGGTATTATTACTGTCAAGCATTTGCCGGGTGTTGGAAAAAATTTACAAGATCATGTATGGAGTGGAGCTAGTACACTTTCTACTGTTCCTACCGGAAATGACTTACTTAAGCCACTAAAAATGGCGATGGCTGGACTTCAGCACATACTTTTTAAAAAAGGGCCATTATCAAATAGTCCGCTTGAAGCCAATGCTTTTTTAAAATTGGAAGAAGACGGTAATTTGGGAGAAGGGCAGCCCAATATTCAGTTTCATTTTGTGCCATTAACCATAAAGCCTGATTACAGTACAGATATTTATAATGTTAATACGTATCCTACGTACAGTGGATTTTCTATCATGGCCATTATTTTGCATCCTAAAAGTAGGGGTCATATAAAATTAAAGTCGTCTAACCCATCGGAGCCGCCTAGTATTGTACTCAATCCTTTATCTGACGCTGATGATAGAGCCTTACTTGTTAAAGGTATGCGTAAGGCCATTGAAGTGCTTCATGCGAATGCTTTTGATGAATTTAGAGATGGGGAAATGCTACTTCCTGCGCCTCCAGCAACGGATCAAATGATTCGGGATCATATCAATAAAACCCTCGAAACCTTATACCATCCTGTAGGAACTTGCAAAATGGGGAATGACCCTCAAGCGGTTGTAAATCATGAACTTAAAGTGCATGGAATTCCAAATTTACGCGTCGTCGACGCATCCATTATGCCTACTATCGTATCTGGAAATACCAACGCTGCTACCATTATGATTGCCCAAAAAGGGGCCGACATGATAATCGGTTAATTTTTTGGAACTATTGTGTGATAATTACACATTGTTTATTAATTTAGCGAGTAATAAAACGATTGTGTTGGCCAAGGAAAAGAATTTGGATACCCTTTTGCATAAAGCGGTAGATGTAAAATTTACGTATAGGCTTGTTTCAAAGAAGGCTATAGGCTTTACATTGGTGTTTCAATTAAGGTTTTCGACCCAGTTTGGTCAAATTATTTATGTTGTTGGTAATCATCCACTTTTAGGAAACAACGATATCGAAAAAGCCGTTCCACTTACTTATTTCAACGAAAATTATTGGCATCTCACTATACCATTTGGCACTAAAGATATTGTTGATGAAAGCATTAGCTACCAATACTTTATTAAAAATGGAGATGGTACCATTAGTTATGATTGGGGTAATGATAAAACCTTTAATCCATCTGCCATTAAAACGGAGTCAGTTTTATTTTTAGATAGTTGGAATGCAGCAGGTTATGTCGAAAATGCATTTTATACTGAGCCATTTAAAAATGTGCTTTTAAAAAATAGTTTTGCAAGTATTGATGTACCAACTCCAAAACATGTGACGCATCAATTAAAAGTAAAAAGTCCATTATTAACCCCTACACAAACAATATGTTTACTGGGAGATGATCAATATGTACACGCCTGGGATGCAAAAAATCCAATCCTACTTTCCCGAAAAGAAGGCGAAGATTACTATGCTGTATCACTTGATTTATCAAAAGCTACATTTCCTATTGCTTATAAATACGGCGTATATGATGTGGCGAAAAAATCATTTGTTGTTTTTGAAAATGGGAACAACCGTATTTTAAATGATGCACCCAGCGGGGGCAAACTTACCATCGTAAATGATGGATTTACCTATTTACCCAACGATACATGGAAAGGAGCAGGGGTTGCTATTCCAGTATTTAGTTTACGATCAAATAATGGGTTAGGGGTTGGAGAATTTGCAGATATTAAATTACTGGTAGACTGGGCTAAAAAAGTAGGTCTTAAGAAAATACAATTACTGCCCATTAACGACACTACTGCAACGCACTCATGGAAAGACTCCTATCCATATGCCGCTATTTCTGCGTTTGCACTACATCCACTTTATTTACATCTTGATACATTAATACCTGCTTCCAATAAAAAACTAGTTGAAAAGCTTGCTGCTGCTAAATCAATGCTCAATGCACTTGATGTTGTTGATTATGAAGCAGTATCTAGTATTAAATATGAAATATTAGATGCGTTGTATGCTTTAATGGGTGCTAAAACCCTCACAAGTAAAGGGTTTGAAGACTTTTATGCCAAGCACCAACACTGGCTATCATCTTATGCAGCATTTTGTTATTGCAGGGATCAATATGGTACCATCGATTTTAATACATGGCCTAAACACAATACGTATTCAGAATCTGATTTTAAATCTTTGGTAGAATCGGATGCGTCTGTAAAATTAATTGTAGAAAAATATTATTTTATTCAGTATCTACTTGATGTTCAATTAAGAGAGGCTACTGCGTATGCGCATGAAAATGGTGTGATTGTAAAAGGAGATATTGCCATTGGAGTGTACAGATATGGCGTAGATGCATGGCAACATCCGGGTTTATTTCACATGGATATGCAGGCTGGTGCTCCTCCCGATGATTTTGCTGTAGCTGGTCAAAACTGGGGTTTCCCCACGTATAATTGGGAGGAAATGACCACCAATGGTTTTGCATGGTGGAAGCAGCGCTTCGAACAAATGAGTGTGTATTTCGATGCTTTTAGAATTGATCATATTTTAGGTTTCTTTAGAATTTGGAGTATTCCGATGGACGCCGTTGAAGGCATTTTAGGACATTTTGTTCCAGCTATTCCTGTTCATGAAAATGAATTAAAAGAACGTGGAATTCATATCAGTGCTAAGGAGTATGCTAAACCTATCATTACAGACAAAGTGTTGTGGGATTATTTTGGTTACGATAATGAAGTGGTAAAAGCTAATTTTTTAATCTATGATGGTTTTGGCAAGTACACTTTAAAACCGGATTTTGCCACACAACGTTTTGTTGAAAAACATTTTGCGGCTTTACCAAAGGATGATTTTAATCATAAAATAAAGCAGGGCTTATTTCATGTAATTAGTAACGTACTCTTTATCGAAGCTAAAGAAAAAGCCTACGCTGGTAAAAATTTCTTTCATCTCAGATTTGGTATCGACAATACGGCTGCTTTTAAAGCACTCGATGGAACCACACAACATCAATTGCGTGAATTATATGTCGATTATTTTTTTAGAAGACAAGACGATTTTTGGAAAAAAGAAGCCCTCAATAAACTACCTGCACTTAAACGTGTAACCAATATGCTTGTTTGTGGTGAAGACCTTGGGTTAGTTCCTTCTTGTGTGCCAGATGTAATGCATCAATTAGGTTTATTAAGCCTCGAAATACAAAGGATGCCTAAAAACCCGCACACGCCCTTTTTCCATCCCAAAGATGCGCCTTATTTAAGCGTAGTAACACCTTCTACACATGATATGAGTACCATTAGAGGCTGGTGGGAAGAAAATGCGCATCAAACGCAGTCGTTTTACAATCAAATACTAGGACAGACAGGTAAGGCCCCGCAGTTTTGTGAAGCGGATATCAATAAGGCTATTGTGATGCAGCATTTATATGCGCCTGCCATGTGGAGTACTTTTCAGTTACAAGATTTACTGGGGATCGACGCTGATTTACGCAGACAAAATCCCAACGACGAGCGTATCAATGTGCCTGCTAACCCATCACATTACTGGCAGTACCGCATGCACATAACACTCGAAAATTTACTGGAACAAGACAGTTTCAATACCGAATTACATGCCTCTATTGTAGCGAGTGGTAGGGCATAAGTAGCAGCATAGTTTATCGTTTCTGCTATATATTTGTCCTACTTAAATACTACGCATTGCAACTCAATTATAAATCTATTGCCTTACCGTTCGAGTATCCATTTACGATATCAAATGGTCGTACTAAAACACATCAGCCATCACTTGTGGTTTCCTTGTCACTTGGTAATTTTATTGGTTTTGGTGAAGCACCTGCCATTGTTTATTACGATGTGACCGTGGAAAAAATGATCGAGGACCTCGAATCAAAAAGAGCGATGGTTGAAAAATTTGCACTTACTGAGCCTGCGCGTTATTGGCATTATTTACATCATTTGTTTCCGCAAAATCCCTTTTTAGTTTCGGCACTTGATATGGCCTGCTGGGATTTATATGGAAAAATGAAGGGGCAGCCGCTTTATACATTATGGAATACAAATTGGGAAAATACACCTGTAACGGATTATACGATTGGCATTGACACCATTCCAAAAATGCTGGAAAAAATGAATGCCAAACCTTGGCCCGTTTATAAAATTAAATTAGGTACGCCTGAGGATATAGAAATTATGGAAGCCTTAACGACTGCTACGAAAGCAGTTTTTAGAGTAGATGCCAATGCAGGTTGGACCACCGAGGAAGCACTCGCAAAAATTCCATTGCTAGCAAAAATGGGTGTCGAATTTATTGAGCAACCACTTGCGAAAGACAATTGGGAGGGTATGAAAATACTGTATGAAAAATCGGAACTTCCTTTATACGCCGATGAAAGTTGCGTGATGGAATCCGATGTTCAAAAATGTGCAGGATATTTTCATGGTATAAATATCAAGCTTACCAAATGTAGTGGGCCTACACCGGCACTGCGCATGATTGAAACGGCCCGAGGCCTTGGTTTAAAAGTAATGATGGGCTCTATGAATGAGTCTACGATTGGTTCTGCAGCTATTGCACATTTTTTACCACAACTCGATCATGTAGATATGGATGGGCCGTTATTACTATCTGAAGATATAGCGTCGGGCATCACATTTAACAACGGCCTAGTTACATTAACGAACAAACCTGGTTTAGGTATTACGCTTTTATAAATTACTATACATGACTCCTGAGCGCTACAACCGTATGTTATCGGTGATAAAAAATAGACAAACCAATTTAACGGTGGTGATGGAAAATGTAAATGATCCACACAATATTTCGGCCGTTATGCGTACCTGTGATGCAGTTGGTATTCAGGATATTTACATCCTTAACACCAAAATTGCAAAGCATGATTATTTTGGTGTTAAAAGTAGTAGTAGCGCCGCTAAATGGCTAACCGTTCACCAATTTACCAATGCTCAAGCATGTTTTACGGCGCTCCGTAAAAATTATAATAAAATTTATACCACACATTTATCTAGTGACGCTGTAAGTTTATATGACATTGATTTTACAGATTCGGTGGCCCTTGTTTTTGGTAATGAGCATGATGGCGTTAGTCAAGAATCAATAGATATGGCAGATGGTAATTTTATTATTCCTCAACTCGGATTTATCAAAAGCCTCAATATTTCGGTGGCCTGTGCTGTATCAATTTATGAGGCACATCGTCAAAAAATGGAGGCTGGACATTACAACAAACAAACGATGTCATTAGAGCGTCAAGAAAGTTTACTGAATGATTGGTGCGCAGAAGATTAATTGTACAGATTCATTTAAAGCAACTAATTCTTTACAGACTGACTTTTTTGCTTCGTCAAATAAGTGATACTCACGTTTAGTTCAAAACCGATGAGTAAGATTAACGAGTTGAAATACATGAGTAGCATGATAATTAATACAGTTCCAATGGATCCATATACTTTATTGTAGCTAGAACTTGCAAACATATCTACCCAATAAGAAAAAATAATCGTAGTTAATAATGTAAGCGTAGTTGCTAGCAAAGAACCTGGCGATACAAAAGGCCATTTCTTTTTAACAGAAGGCGCATACGTGTATATGAGTGAAATGCCTGTAAATAATAGTCCAATAATAATAGACCATCTTACGCCATTCCAGTAGGGTAGCGTTGTTTTTCTTTTGAGTTGAAATAAACTTCTTACCAGTGAAGCAAGTTGTTCTTGACCAATTAATATGAGTGAAGAAGCTATAATGAGAACAATTAAAATCGCTGTTAGCCTAATCGCTCGCCAGCGTCTATGCATGAAAAAACCTTTTTGCTCTTGAATCGATCTATCAAAAGTTCTGATAATGCCCATCATGGCATTGGATGCGTAAAAAATGAGTAAAAGAAAACCAAATGAAAAAATACCAACGTGCTTTTGTAATAAATCGTTGATTAGATTTTTAATAAAAGCATAGGTTTGGCTATTTGGGGTAATGTCTTTGAATAGTTTTAAAATTTGTGCATCTACTTTAAAGGAAGCAGGGAAATAGGGTATCAATGAAAATAAAAAAAGCATGGCTGCAGGAAGCGCCATAATCAGGTTAAACGTAATGGCAGAAGACCTTTCGTTTAATCCAACTTTATTGATTTGTCTGAAAAAAAATACCACAACATCATAAACGGGCATGCCCTGAAAGCCAGGAATTACCATCGTTTTACTTTTTTTAACAACGTAATCGATGGGTGGCCAAGATAATATGATGCGGTGTAATTTTATCAAGGTTTTTTATTTTTTTTAGCCATGTAAATGTCAAGTGCTTTTTGATATTCTTTGGCGTATCTATTATGTTCTTCGTAAGTAGGGCTAAAATGGTGCATGCCACTAAAATCACTTTTTGCAACGAAATATAAGTAATTGGTATTTGGTGCATTTAGCACAATATCGATGGTTGCTGGTAATGGTGTGCAAATAGGACCCGGTGGCAACCCTTTTTTACGGTAGGTATTATACGGCGAAGGATTGGATAAATACTTTTCATAAATCCGTGTTATGGTAAAATCCTTCATCGCAAATTTAATGGTAGGACATGCCTGTAGGGGCATTTCATTTGCGAGCCTATTGATGTAAACACTCGCTATTTTGTATTTATCTGAAATCACATTGGTTTCTTCATCCACAATCGAAGCAAGCGTATAGGCTTCAATATCTGTTAATTGTTTTGTTTGTAATTTATTGCGTCGATCGATATCATCCCAAAATTTTTCTTGGTAAGATTTTAGTTTGGTTAAAACTTTTTTAAACGGTGTGTCCCAATAAAACTGATACGTGTCCTGCATAATCATTACGTAAAAGGTACTTGTGTCAACACCAAAGGGCTGCAAAGAATCATTGTTTGTAATAAACTGCATTACTGTTGCAGAGTCTGTAGAAAAATGATTGCCTATAAGCCTAGCAAAATCTTCTTTGGTTCGAAGTTTATTGATTACCAGCTTCACTTCTGCGACACGACCATTTTTTAGCATCTTTGCAATTTGCCAAGCTGTTTGTCCATTTTTTAATTGGTATTTACCAGGTCTTACCAAATCCCAATTGGGTAGCACCAACGAAAGAATACGCAGGCCCAAACTATTTGTGATAAGTCCATTTTCACTTAAGTAACTGATAACAGCTCCCTTTTTTACAATCGATTGATTGACAGTAAAACTTTTTTGTTTACCTGAAAAATTAGTGATGGACGAAAAAATACTCCAAGCAGTAACAATACTTGTTACTAGTACAATGAGGATAATGATCGTCCCAATTTTTTTCATGGTTTGAATTTAAACAAAAAACCCTGACTGCATATACAGACAGGGTTTTAAATATCAAAAGTTTAATTTATCTTCTTGAAGTATCTGCAGTAGTAGCCGGATTAGGAGCTGGGGCTGGTGCTGCAGGGGCTGAACTTGAAGTGTTAACTTTTTGTAACAATGAATCTTCTGGACCTGCACTAGTACCACCTTTTAAGAAAAGGGTAGAAAGTAAAGCCAAAATAGCAATAATAGCTGCAAACAACCAAGTACCTTTTTCTAAAACGTCGGTTGTTTGTTTAACACCCATAAATTGGTTGCTAATACCACCTACATTACTAGATAACCCACCACCTTTAGGATTTTGGATTAATACTACAAAACCTAAAGCTACACAAGCAGCTATGATCAAAACTAGAAACAAAATAGTCATCTTATATTCCTTTTAATTGTTGAATCTTGGCAGCAAAATAAACGGATTTTTCAGGATTTATGAAACTTAATTTTTGGTAGAGCTGAATTGCCTTTTCTCGGCGACCCTGTTTACCAAGTACTTCCGCCATGGTTTCGGTTACAACCTCCCTAGATTCGTTTGATTTTTCGGCAATGGTTACAACGGCCTTTTCTATGTCGGATTCGCTAGAAAAGGGGGTATCTGCCTCCAAATCGGCTGTTGTTTGTGTTTCAGGGACTGGATGTTTGACCTCTTTTAGCCAATCTGTGAACTTCTTAAGCTTTGTAGACAATTCGTCTTGGTGACCCTGATTTAGGTCTATTTTGATGCCCTGTGAGGCAAAATAATCGATGGTATGGTATAAAACAGGTGATTCCATCTCCCAAATCTGGTCTGGAGTAACCGGTTTATTGTAATCTGCGAGCTGTTTGCTGATAATATTGCTAATTGCAGAGGGTACAGGTGCTTTTAATACATGTTGAAACCAGCCCGTATTTCCCACGGCAAGTGCCGCTTTACTTGTTTCTGTCCCTTTATGATGGGATTTTGCAGCTAAAAGCACTGTTGCTGGAGCAAAAAATGGGTACTGTTTATTGAGGCTTTCGAGTACATCTACAGAAGTAGCAGACAGGTTTTCTTTACCTGTTAAGTGTTTCGCTGCTGAATTACTGAAATGACTCATGTTGTAATAATAGAAGTTAAATGTACAAATAGATTACCAGTTTGAAAAAATACGGTTAAACATATCATCCGTTAAAGATCTTACCATTTCATCTAAAAGTCTAGTCTCGGCCTGGGTGAGGGTTAAGTTTGCGTCAAAATCAAAACTTCTGCTCACGTCAAATTCCTCGGTTTTATTGGAAAGGGTATTTCTAAAAACAATATGAATCGTTACAGTTAAACGGTTAGTAGATGCTTGTTGATTGCTAATACCCACTGTTTGTGACGCGTCATAA
Source organism: Sediminibacterium sp. (assembly GCA_040374915.1). Lineage (GTDB taxonomy): Bacteria > Bacteroidota > Bacteroidia > Chitinophagales > Chitinophagaceae > Sediminibacterium. The sequence continues at coordinate 10,105 of JBEITL010000007.1, forward strand.
TTGGTGATGGTACCACTAATTACATAGTGTGCGTCATCACTTGTAACTCTGGTCAATTTTGTTTGACCTGCAATTTTTAACTGCCATTTGTCATTGAGTTTAGGGCTCAATTGAGGGTTAACATATCGCGCTCTATTTTCAATAAAACCAAGTTTAATGGTTTTAACGGCTGGGTCAATACTAGCGTCGTTGAATTTATAAATTCCACAACTTGTAAGTAGGATGGCAGCTATGATCAATAGGTTGAAATGTTTTTTTGTTTGGCTCATGCTAAGTAATTTATTCTTCAATGCTAATCTTCAATGTCGTATTCTTTTAATTTTCTGTAAAGCGTTCTTTCACTGATTCCTAAATCCAAAGAAGCGTCTCTTCTTTTGCCTTTATGTTTTTTGAGCGCTTTTAAAATCAGTTCTTTTTCTTTGTCTATGATGTTTAAAGACTCTTCAATTTCTTCGTGTTGGTGCATGTCATTGTCTTGTAATAAAACAGGTTGTGCAGCCGTCGAATTAATGGGAGGCGCAATAAAATGTTGTGGGTTGTGTTCTACTTCGTGACCTGTAAAATCTTGTAAAATAGAGGCTCTCGTAAAATTGGCTGCAGCGCCCGCTAATGATGGGTTTTGAAGAATTTCTACAAACATTTTTTTAAGCTCTGTTACATCTTTTTTCATGTCAAAAAAGAGCTTGTATAAAATTTCGCGCTCGTTGGCAAACTCGCCACCTTGGTTTTGGCCAGCAAGGATTGGCATTCTAGAAAATTTACTTTGATCGGGTAAAAATCCTTGTAGGGTAGAAGCATTTATTAAGTTGGTATTGCTTAATACAGAAATTTGCTCAGCAATATTTTTTAATTCACGCACGTTACCTTGCCACGGATGGTTTATCAGAATTGCTTTTGCTTCTTCGTCTAATTGTACAGGTGTTGTTTTATAGCGTTCTGCAAAGTCTACCACAAATTTTCTGAACAGTAAACTAACATCTTCTTTGCGGTCTCTTAATGATGGTACCCGAATAGGCACGGTACTTAAACGGTAATATAAATCTTCTCTAAATCTTCCTTTTTGTGTAAACTCTAATAGTTCTCTATTGGTAGCTGCAATAACGCGTACATCTGTTTTTTGCACTTTTGATGAACCCACTCGAATAAACTCACCGGTTTCTAAAACACGAAGTAGTCGGGCCTGGGTACCAATGGGCATTTCACCAATTTCATCTAAAAAAATAGTACCACCACTTACGGTTTCAAAATAACCTTTACGGCTATCTACGGCACCCGTAAATGATCCTTTTTCGTGACCAAATAATTCGGAATCGATAGTGCCTTCTGGAATAGCGCCACAGTTAACCGCAATAAACGGGTTGTGTTTGCGCGCCGATAGGGCATGAATAATTTGAGAAAAAACTTCTTTACCCACGCCGCTTTCTCCCACAATGAGTACCGTTAAATCGGTGGCAGCCACTTGCACGGCCGTATTGAGTGCATGGTTTAATGCAGGCGCATTACCAATGATGTTAAATCTGTTTTTTATACTTTGAAGATCCATAATTGACCTTATTAATTCGTTCAAATAATACTATCCAACTTGTTCGCCAAGAAGGGTCGTTCTGGTATAGCTTGTTACTTTTACCTGCGCATATTTTCCTTTTAAATCTATGCCAGCGGTTTTTGGAAACACCAATACTTTATTTTGTGAAGTGCGTCCCGTCCAATCATTTTCATTTTTTCGGCTATTACCTTCTACCAAAACTTCAAATACAGCGCCTACATCTTTTTGATTGCTTGCAGTAGAAAGAACGCCTTGCATGTCCACAATTTCTTGGAGTCTTCTTTTTTTAATAGGCTCCGGTATATCGTCGGTATATCTTTTGGCAGCAAGGGTTCCAGGTCTTTCACTGTAAAAATACATGTAACTCATGTCGTATTTACAATGCTCCATAATACTAAGTGTATCTTGATGATCTTCTTCGGTTTCGGTACAAAAACCTGCAATAATATCGGAACTGATACCACAATCAGGGATGAGTTCAAAAATGCGGTTCACTTTTGCAATGTACCATTCGCGTGTATAGGTGCGGTTCATGAGTTGAAGTAATCTTGTACTTCCACTTTGAACTGGTAAGTGAATGTATTTGCAAATGTTTTTGTATTTATTAATGGTATGTAATACTTCGTCGGTAATATCTTTTGGGTGAGAAGTACTAAAGCGTACACGAAGGCTTGGGTCAATTAAAGCTACTTTTTCTAATAACATCGCAAAAGTTACGGCCTCATTGTTTTGCTCGTTCATCCAGTGGTAACTATCCACGTTTTGACCTAATAATGTCACTTCTTTAAATCCTCTGTTAAATAAATCGGTAGCTTCTGCAACAATCGAATGCGCATCTCTACTTCTTTCTCTACCTCTTGTAAATGGTACTACGCAAAAACTACACATGTTATTACAACCACGCATGATCGACACAAATGCGCTAATACCATTGCTATCCAGTCTTACCGGAGCGATATCTGCGTATGTTTCGTCTCTGCTGAGTAGGACATTTACTGCTTTTTGTCCGGTTTCTGCTTCTTCGATAAGTCCTGGAAGGCTTCTGTAGGCATCTGGACCTACCACCATATCCACTAATTTCTCCTCCTCTAATAATTTAGATTTAAGCCTTTCAGCCATACAGCCTAGCATACCAATTAATGTACCTGGCTTTTGCTCTTTTATCTTTCTGAATTCGGTGAGGCGTTTGCGAACGGTTTGTTCGGCCTTTTCTCTAATAGAGCAAGTGTTTAAAAAAATCAGATCTGCGTCATCTACATTTCTAGTCGCACCGTATCCTTCCTTATTTAAAATGGAGGCAATGACTTCACTGTCTGCAAAATTCATGGCACAGCCATAGCTCTCTATATAAAAGCTTTTCTTATACGTATTAGGATCGTTTGAGAAGGGTTTGAAAGCTTCTCCTTGTCTGTGTTCGTCGTGTTCTTTTCCTGCTAAAGCGAGGGTTTCCATCCTTACTATCTAATTTAGTGGCAAAATTAACATAAAATCACCGATTTGTGCCAGTTTGTCAGCTATAAAACGCTAAAAATTGTGTTAATCAGTTAGTTTTGTAAGTATTATAACTTTGTATGCATGAAATATGGCCTAACCCTGTGGGTTGCTTTTTTTATTGGAAGTCAGGCTTTTGGGCAAGAAATGCTAAATAAAATTAGAAATGAGGCCTCACGAACTATTCGTAAAGATGCCGACACGGCTAATTGGCGTTGGAAAAGAGGAGGTGTATTTAATGCAAACTTGTCTCAAGGTTCTCTAAGTAACTGGGCTGCGGGTGGCGACAACTTTTCATTATCTGTAAATAGCTACTTCAATTATTTTTTATACTACAAAAAAGGACGTCAAAACTGGGATAACAATTTTGATATGAACCTAGGTTATGTTCAAACAACCAGTTTAGGTAGCCGAAAAAATGACGACCGCTTTGACATTTTAAGTAAATACGGATATAAAATTGACAGTACCGGAAAGTGGTATATGTCGGCACTGTTTAATTTTAGATCGCAATATTTTGATGGTTATACTTTCTCAAACAATGTTGCCAACTTTGCATCCTCCTTTTTATCGCCAGCTTATGTGTTTGTATCTGCTGGATTTGATAGTAAAACCTCCGATAAATTATCTATTTTCTTATCACCTGTTACAGCGCGTTGGACAATTGTAGCCAATAATAAATTAGCAGCGCAGGGTAAGTATGGGGTTCCAAAGGGGCAAAATGTAATTCAAGATGTTGGTTTATTTGCTACCATCAACCACAACAATGTAATTGCCCGAAACATCAATTATAGAGGTCGTTTGGATTTGTTCTCCAACTATTCAAATAAGCCAGAAAACATTGACGTGTTTATGACCAATTTTTTCTCCTTTAAAATCAATAAATATTTTTCGGCAAATTATAACCTAGATCTTATTTACGATGATGATGTAAGGTTATTTGGAGAAAATAAAAACTCGCCAGGCATGCAAATTAAAAGTATGATGGGTATTGGTTATACGAGGCCGTTAACCATTAACAAAAAAATGTCGAACGGCGTTTCTAAAAAAGAATTTAGATAATCGTTTTAGCTATCCAATTTTCCTAATTATTTTTTTGCCTCCACCTTTAATGTGTGTTTGATTTTATTAGCCTTGTACCTGAGGTCTTGATAGTCAGTATGCATAATGGTTACATGGCCCATTTTACGACCAGGCTTTGTTTGCTTTTTACCATATAAATGCACAAACACATTGTCCATCCTTAATACATCGTCAAGGTTGGTGTATACTACATCACCACTATGACCTTCGGCGCCTAAAATATTTACAATGGCAGAAGGTAAGATAGCGTCCGGATTTCCTAATGGATAATTGAGCATAATGCGCCAAAGCATATCATATTGGCTGGAATAATTTGCTTCAATACTATGGTGTCCACTATTGTGCACACGAGGCGCCGTTTCGTTTACAAAAACCTCTTCGTCTTTGGTTACAAATAATTCGACAGCAAATAATCCAGGGCTATTAAATGCTTTTACAAGTTTTAATGCAATGGCCTCCGCTTTCCAAGAAACTTTTTCAGGTAATATCGCTGGGCTAATTTGATAATCAAGTAAGTTAAGTACCGGATCAAAAATCATTTCGGCAGGCGGATATAAAGTAGCAGTACCATCCTGTGCAATAGCTACAATCATGGCAAGTTCTTTATCAATTGCTACCATTTTTTCTAATACCGATGGTGCGTCAAAACCTTTTTCAAAATCGTCTTTGGTTCTAATAATTTGAACGCCTTTACCATCGTAACCACCTTCACCTAATTTATGCACCGCTGGTAAAAAAGCATGATGGTGTGGTAAGCTTTCTTTGGTATGTGTAACCACAAAATCGGAGGTAGGGATTTCGTTAACCTGGTAAAATCCTTTTTGCTTGATTTTGTTTTTGATAATTTTAATGGCACTAGGTTTTGGAATAACTTTTACGCCTTCACTTTCCAATTTTTCCAGTGCTTCAATATTTACATTTTCTATTTCAATGGTTAATACGTCTACTTTTTTGCCAAAAGCGTATACGTCGTCAAAACTAGTGATATCGCCTTGTATAAAATGGTGGCATAAATGAGCTGCAGGGCAGTTTGGGTCGTTTTCTAAAACATACGTTTCAACGGTATAATTTGCTGCTGCTTGTAAGAGCATTCTACCCAGTTGTCCACCACCTAAAATACCTGCCTTCATTGAAATATTTTTTGCAAAGTTACAATTTTTGTTTCCACTTTTGTTTCCATCCCTGATAGAGTTGCTGTGCATCAGGGGTGAGGTCTAAATAAAATACGCCACTAATCATGAGTATCGAAAATAAACCTCCTTTTAAAAATATACCTGTCCAACCCGTAATACCATCAAAAGAAAAATAAGTAATGCCGTATGCAGATGTGCCCAATAGGAGCGTGTAGGCAGTTTTACGCGTAAATGGCTGCATGTTAAATTTGCGCCTTAAAAATTCGAACCTGATAAAATTATAGGTGCCGTATGCAAATAGTTC
>JBEITL010000233.1:0-2272 GCA_040374915.1 Sediminibacterium sp.
AAAAGCCACCATAATCTTTTGCGTGGCTTAACGGTATAATTTTTTTTGACATAAGCTTGTATATACTTCATCGCTTCATCAATATCATCTGTAAATAGCATGAGTTTTTTATCTTCTGGAGATATCGTGCCTTTTACAATCATGGCATCTACCATATTCATCACCGGCTCAAAATATTCTTTGCCATAAATTACAATGGGGAAATCGTTGATCACCCCTGTTTGAGCAAGGGTTAATGTTTCAAAAAATTCGTCCATGGTACCAAAGCCACCTGGCATGATCACAAATGCATAAGAATATTTGACCATCAATACTTTTCGAATAAAAAAGTAATCGAAAGTGATCCATTTGTGCATGTACGGGTTGGGCTGTTGCTCAAAAGGAAGCTTAATATTACAACCCACCGATTTTCCGCCCGCCTCCATAGCACCCTTGTTAGCTGCTTCCATAATACCCGGACCGCCACCCGTCATGGTGGTAAAACCCAGTGCTGCAATGCGCTTGCCAAACTCGGTAGCCGCCTTATAGTAAGTATGATCAGGCTGATAGCGCGCAGATCCAAAAACAGTAATACAAGGGTCCAAAAAATGAAGCGCTCTAAACCCTTTAATAAACTGCGTTAAAATGTCCCAAGCAAACCAAAGTTCATTGATACGTGGCTTAGGGCCATCTAGATATACAAACTCTTTTGCGGGTATGATTCTTTCTGTATTTTCCATAATGATCTTACAATGATAACGAATGGCTTGTAATAAAATTGTTAATAATAAAGGACAGGTTGTAATTTAGCCGTCGATGAAAAAAATTGTTTACCTACTTCTTTTTATATGCATCGTTTTTAAGCTGCCTGCGCAAAATAAGGTAGTCGTAGAGGCCATCAGAAGCTTTTCTATGTTTGGCCCTAGCATGTACTATTTAGAGGATACAGCCGTACAATCAAGTATCAAGAGCAAACTTTCGGTCATACTTAATAAAAATTTTAAGCTATTACTTTCCAATGAAACGCTACCCATTGAAAATTACACAAGCACCGAAGCGCTAAAAAACAATACCATAAAATTTAATATTGCCGATACGAGCACTTGGCATTTATTTATAGAAGTTTACGAATATGATCCCATTTGGTTCTTAACAGGATCTGCGCTTGAGGCGCCTGATAGTGCCATCATTGCAGGGGCATCCAGCATATTTCAGATAAGTTGTATTCTCACAAATGGGCTTCAAGAAATCATCAGTAATCAAAGTGTTTTTGCGGCAATAAGCAATACCGAAACGGCAGGATTTGGCATTCGACCTAAAAATATTTTTTTAACGAAAAAAAGTTTTGCATCTGTTGTACGAGTAGGCCTACAAATGGCACTCAATCCAGACAATGAAACAATGGTTGCAGATATCAAAACGCCAGCAGTATATTATGCAGATAATTTTATGATGGGTCACATCAATAACACATCAAAAATACTGGTTAACACAGTCAAAGACACTTGGGGTTATACGGTTGTAGGCAACCAAGAATTATTACGAATGGGCGAGCAACTCTTTGATGAAATTTGGGTGAAACGAAAGTTGGTTGATAGTTCTGCGTCACCGCTTCTTCTTAAAAAAATAAAAGAAACAGGTAATACCGCAAGTTCCGATTTTATTTATTTAAGACAAGAATGCAGAGACGTATACCAAGACAAAAATTACACCATAAAAATTGCAACAGAAATAGATCCATATAGCACTGCATCAAGTAAAAAAGAACTTTTCTCTGATTTTTTATCAGGCGAAGTGCACCTCATGTTAGAAGGAAAAGACACAGCCGCCATTTTTGGCATTAATAAAAATATAGGCGACGCTAACAAACAAGTTTATGTAGACAAAACAACCAACGGTATGGATAGTAGTTCTGTGGCTAAAGTGAGCAAGAAAGACTTTCCATTTCAAGTCACTTACGATTATCAATTAACAGGAAAAATAAGAGGAGAGCGGTTTACGATACAAAGTTTTTGGAACCATGAAATGAAAGAAATATATCTGAACAATAAACGCATTGGTATTGTTAAAGGAAAAACAGATCCAGAAAATTTTATCATTGTTAATGACGCAACTAATGCGTCTATCATGAAAGAATTATTACTTATTGCTTACAATAAATTTTTACTCTAAATGCGTGTTATTTCCTACAATGTAAATGGTATCAGGGCTGCCATAAAAAAAGGTTTTGTTGAGTGGCTGCAAACTAATCCCGCCGACATTATTTGCTTGCAAGAAACCAAAGCCACTAAAG
>JBEITL010000121.1:0-4984 GCA_040374915.1 Sediminibacterium sp.
ACCCGCAAACTCTACATTTGAATAGTCATAACGATTGCCATGCTTTTCAATTGCTCTCTCAATAAACCTTTTTACTGTAAGCGGCTTATTGCCCCCACACTCACGGCATCCCCGTCCAATATAGTGATTCGCAGGCCTTTGTTGAAACTCACCATGAGTTGGGCAAATGATTGTGATGTTAGATGTTGCCGATTCATATACTGCTTTTGAATAGTCGTATTTGCCCCCGTGAACTTCACGCCCACGCCTAATGAAATCGGCTGTTGTGACTTTTTTAGACAACCCACTTATCCCAAACTAGCAACAGAGTTATGATTATAAAAACTAATGGGGTTTTTATGGATAAAGATCAAAATTTAAATCTAAAAATCGAGAACAAAGAAGTCGCCCAATTTACAGGCATGGCTCGAGCACAAATGTTCTTTGAAACTGTTATGAGTTTTTTAAGAATGCTATTGGCTATTGTCGTTGCTGGAGCTGTGCTTGCTGGTATTGGATGGGTTGCTTGGAATATCTACCAAGACAACACTCAACCTAAAACGCCTCACGCAAAGACATCCCAAAACAAGTCTACGGCTACTCAGCAAAAACAATCTGTTGATTTGAGCTCGTGGCGACAGCTAAAAAAAGGGATGACTGAAGCACAAGTTAGAGGGCTACTTGGCGAACCGGCAAAAGTTGACGGCGGCACTTTCGCAAATTGGTATTACAAAAACAGTGGCGCCGTTACTTTTTATAACGATACCGTCTATTCTTGGGAAGAGCCTAGATAAGGTTTCTGTCGTTTAAAACGACAGCGACAGACATAGTTCAACAGCGTCGAATACTCTGAACTATTTACGTAGAAATGAAAAAAGAGAGCTAGAAGCTCTCTTTTTGAATCTTGGGGGCCGGGGCGGAATCGACTAGGGCCTAGGATGTCTGACTCTTGTTTTGGACTTTTCTTTTTAAAGAATCTGCTTGTATGCATATATTTGCATATACAGATATACGTAAGTATTCATATTGGTGTGAGATTAAAAATAGACAAACTGAAGCAGCAAAACAAAAAATGAACTGTTTTGTAAGCGTCGTTTAAAACGACACATTAATCAAAGATACTGGTCTTAAAAATTGTCATTGCAGGCGAAAGATCGATGGATTATCGGATTGCGCCAAAATTATTTTTAGGCGCTATGACCTTTGATATATGTCTCAAGAAAAGAAGCGTTTTGCCTCAGTTGCGTCATCATCTGTTTGACAACATCTCCTACTGAAACAATGCCAAGAACGTGATTATTGCCAACTACGGGCAAATGACGAATTCCCTTAGAGGAGATGATTGTCATGCAGTGATCAATGCTATCAGATGGCTTAACAGTCAATGGATTGCTAGTCATGATTTGGGAAACAGTTGTTTTGACAATATCAAGACCTTTAAGGTAGGCGCGAATTGCACAATCCCCTTGTGAAACGATGCCAACCAGTAAATCTTCATCCACGACTAGAATGGCACGAACACGATTTGTTTTCATGAGCTCAAGAGCATTGAAAACCGATTCTCCAGATGCGATGGAAATAATACGCTTCGGTTTTTGATCCAAACACTCCTGAACTGTACTCATGATGATGCTTTTCGATTTATTAGAGCTTAGGTATTAAGCCTTTTTGGCCCATGCAGAGCACCAGCCAGCAGCAGCAACTTGCTTACCCGCAAATAAACTGCATCCACCAGCAGCGGCACCGGCTTTACCTTGGTAGAGAGCGCAATTACTGCATTTTTGATCGTTTGTATGCTTTGGGAATTTTTTGGTATCGACTTTCGTAGTATCTGCTTTATAGCCCAACCCTTGTGCTTGCGGATCGGTTTCAGCAACCATTGCTTGGGCTTGAGTTAGATTGCTAAGTGAGAGGGTGGCTGCACCAGCTGCAGACATGATTAAGAACTGACGACGGGTATTTTTCATAGTGATCTCTTTGACTAATTAACAAAGGTTTAAATCATAAAACAAAAACCACTATTTTAAAATGGTTTTATAAATTATTGATTTAAATGAGTAATTTTTCTACCGAATTATTAAAAATAAGGTATTCACCTAGCCTAAAGCGTTTTTAGATGGTATAGAATAATTTTATGGCCACTTCTTCAAAGATCATCATTCTTCTTTGTTGTTTTTTTGTTTTTGCATTTAAGGTGTCGGCAGCGAACACCTATATTTCTAATGGAATCAAGATTGCGCAATTTGATGATCAGTTGAGTAAGATTGCTCTTGAGAAAACGAAAGAGCAAAAAAATAAGCTGTTAGAAGATCATGTCAAGTCGCTAAATTTAATGGCGCATGTTCTTGGAAATGTAATTAGCATCGAGTCATTATTTTTGTGCTGCGAATTACCTAAATCATTTAATTCAATCCCGCCTAGCTTTATTAAGCTAGGACTTACACACCCCATCGATAAACCTCCTCAAGCATAAATCTGCATTAATCAGATTTTGTTAATTAACTACTGCTGATCTTGTTATTCAGCATAAGGAGTGTTTATGAAATACCTTTTTATGTTTTATCTTGGCCTTTTGCAAAGCACCCTTTTACCGCTTTTGCTAATACAAATAGAATGCCATTGAGATAAAAATGCCACATAACAACCGCTTTATTTGCAATTGTTGCTCGTATAGAGCCATTAGTTGTTTATCTCCTGAATCCACAAATGAATATTCAGTAAAGCCAATGATATGTGCTTCTTGCAAGACACTATCTAATTATTTTGATAAAAAATTGGATGAAAACGGGTATCTACAGTCATACACATTAGTTTGTAATACCTGTTCAAAGTCAAATTATTTAATTGACTGGAAAAAGTACTCTTGCCCAAAGTGTGGCTTTAAGATGCGCGCTTATGGTAAGTCCTTTTTTTGGCAAAACCCATCGGAATGTCACTCTTACTTCTTTAATAAAAAACGAAAGGATCAACCATGTCATTTATTAAGCATTGTTTCTTGATAGCACTTATCTCCTGCTTAGCAGCATGTAGCTCTACTAAGTTAGAGGATAAATCGTCTAGTGTTGTCCCATTAACAGTTGGCTCCTCATCAGCCAAATATGACCCTATTAGTGATCCAAAGTCTCCGCTTTATCAAAAAGGGTCCATTTATTTTGATTTTGACGAGTATGGGGTTAAATCAAACTACCAATCACTTTTAAAGTCTCATTCGGAATATCTGAAATCTAGTAATGCTCGTGTTTTTCTCGAGGGCAATACCGATGATCGTGGTACTGCGGAATATAACCTTGCACTGGGCCAAAGACGCTCTGAAGCGGTGAAGAAGGCGCTAACTTCATTAGGGGTTTCAAACAGCCAAATTGAAGCAGTCAGTTTTGGCAAGGAAAAACCAAAAGATAGCGGTACGGGTGAAAAGGCGTGGCGTGAAAATCGACGGGTTGATATTGTTTACCGGTAGTATTTGCCCCCTCTTTATTGAGGGGGCTTTTTTATTCTGGAGAATGTCATGATTCGACTGCTATTTTTTTCTATGAGCTTATTCGTAGTCCATTCAAGTTTTGCAAATTCAAACCAGAATAATCTAGACCAAAAATATCTAAGGGAGCAATTCTTTATCCTTAAAAAAGCTTCATCGAGCTGTATTAGGCAACTTGAGTCTCCTCAAAACAATTTAATTATTCATGAACAAATCTTTGCACCTTTGGGAAAGATTAGTAAATTTCAATATCTTTTTGATTCTGAAGATACCTTATCAGAAGAACAAATTGAATTTCTTAAAAACTTTATTGATGTTCGCAAACAATGTCGGTATTACTATTTTCAAATGCCACTTAAAGAAGTGGTTCAAGCCTATGTTCAGTTTTATGCAGAAATGGATAAAGTATATGAAAGTCTTATTTCAAAAGAATTGACAATTGGAGCGGCTAATAAAAAAAGAGTTGAGCTAAATGAAGTTTTGCAAAACCAATTTAATAGCATTTTTAACTCACTACCAAAATAATTGCTTTTATCTCGATAGAGATTGGATTATTACTTAAATTCAGCCTAACTATTCTTCGTTTAATTTGTTAATTTGCTTATAAAAAATTAGATAAAATTTCATGAAACCCAGCGTTGTCTTTGTAGTTGATGATGATGAAGCCTTTCGCAATTCTTTGTCATGGCTTTTAGGAAGCAATGGCATTGCAGTTATCTGTCATGAGAGCGGTGAATGTTTTTTAAAAGCTCTGGGTGAGGCAGATCACTCCGTACCCATGTGTGTGCTTTTGGATATCAATATGCCAGGATTAACTGGTGTTGAAATCCAGTCTAAGCTGATCCAAAAGTATCCGCATATTCCAGTAGCTTTTATTACTGGTTTTGGAGAAATTTCCACAGTCATTAAGGTTTTCCAGCAAGGCGCGGTTGACTTTATTCAAAAGCCCTTTGATGAAAAAATAATATGTACTCTCGTTAATAAAATGCTTTTACAAGCAAAGTCTAATTTGGAAGAATTACTTCAATTAAATGACATCGTTGAAAAATTTAATAAGTTAACTGCTCGAGAAGTTCAAGTTTTTAATTGTATTCTGGATGAAATGTTAAATAGAGAGATTGCCCAACTTTTAGATATTTCGATCAAAACAGTCGAAGCTCGTCGTGCCAGTGTGATGGAAAAGTTCGGAGTTCGGCGTCCGGCGGGCTTATTTCATGCTGCTCACTTGCTATCAGAAGCAAAAAGGCAAGGTTTTTAATTTAGCAATTAATGACTAATTCAAACTTTGTGTTCACCATATTGATAACTTGATCTTTAAAATCCAACATTGACATATCTGATGGAACAACATCGAACTGAAGAATCTAGCGCTATCAGTGAATTTGAAATTGCTTCAAAGCAGTTGAGAGCTGCTTATGCAGCCGTTCTTAATAAGTTCACAAGGATTGCTAAAAATCCTAGTCTAAAGATGAATCCTTCCGACCAAGAGCTAGCAGAATTAGATGCTGCTCAAGATCGCTTTGATAAAGC
>JBEITL010000196.1:0-3266 GCA_040374915.1 Sediminibacterium sp.
ATCTCGCTTCCGTTTCATTTGGGACATAATTCTTACTCAATTCCATGCTCAAAACTTTGTTGCGAAAGTACAAAAAATGAGGGTGTTTTTTTTTATTTGTATGGCACCCGTAAAAAAGCGAATTTGAGCCCTTAAATCAGTGTTTTGAAGTTTGCAGTAGTTGATATAGAAACCACAGGAGGATTCCCGTCGCAGCATGGGATAACCGAAATTGCCATTGTATTACATGACGGTGAGCAGATAGAGGGTATCTACGAAACGCTCATTAACCCACACCAGCCTATTCCGCCTTTTATAGCTAATATGACCGGCATAAGCAACCAAATGGTAGCAGCGGCACCATCATTTGATAAAGTGGCTGCCAACATTTTTAATTTACTGGAAAACAGGGTGTTTGTAGCACATAACGTCAATTTTGACTATTCTTTTGTGCATCATCATTTGCAAGTAGCTGGTTATCAATTAGAAGTGCCAAAATTATGCACTATTAGACTTAGTAGAAAGGCGTTTCCGGGCTATAAAAAATATGGATTGGGACATTTATGCCGTACCCTCGACATTCAAATAGAAAACAGGCATAGGGCTGGTGGTGATGCAAAAGCGACTGCGCAAATTTTGGATTTAGTGATTCAAAACAATGGAAAAACACTCATTTCCGAATTGATCAAACGACATTAATTAATTTAAAAATTTCAAGTGTATTTATGGGTTTTTTTGCTCCAATTATTGCCTCACAATTAAATATCAAGGTTTCACAGGTTCAAGCGGTTTTAGATTTATTTGATGAGGCAGCTACCATTCCATTTATTGCCCGTTATCGAAAAGACAAAACAGACGGCCTTGATGAGGTTCAAATTCAACAAATCGAAGAAGCATCCAAATTTTTAAAAACGTTTACAGAACGCAAAGAGTTTATAGAAAAAGCCATTACGGATCAGGGTAAAATGACGGATGAACTTCAAAAAAAATTAGACGCTGCAACTACATTAGCGGCGCTCGAAGATATTTATTTACCCTACAAACCAAAGCGTAAAACAAAGGCACAAACAGCTAAAGAAAATGGATTAGAGCCGCTTTCAATTATTATGCTAGCGCAGGGTTCAGAGGATGTGGATCAAATAGCGGCGCAGTATTTAAATGATAAAATAACAACCAACGAAGAGGCGCTTTCGGGCGCTAGAGACATTATAGCAGAACTTATTAATGAAAACGATATCGTGCGCGCAAAAATGCGTTTACTATTTGAACAAACGGCTTGTATTCAAACCAAAGTTTTAACGGATAAAGAAACAGAAGGAATTAAGTACAAAGACTATTTTGATTTTTCTGAACCGATCCATAAAATACCATCACATAGAACCATGGCCATACTGCGTGGTTTTTTAGAAGGAGTGTTACGCATGAGTATTGCACCTATTGAGGAGGATGCGCTTACACTTATCGAATCTATTTATTTAGGGGAACTAAGTCCATGGCGTGAGCATGTAAAAAAATCAATTAAAGACGCTTATCGCAGACTCTTACAACCAAGTTTAGAAACAGAATACCGCACATCCTTAAAGCAAAAAGCAGATGAAGAAGCCATCAATGTTTTTGCAGAAAATTTGCGTCAGTTACTATTAAGTGCACCACTTGGCAGTAAAAAAATACTTGCTATTGATCCAGGATATAGAACGGGTTGTAAAGTAGTTTGCCTCGATGAAAAAGGGATGCTACAACAAACCGAGCTTATCTATATTCATGAAAATAATAGACTTGATCAAAGTGAACATACCATAAGAAGTTTGGTAAAGAGTTATGGCATAGAAGCCTTCGCTATTGGTGATGGAACAGCAGGTAGAGAAACAGAAATTTTTATTCAAAAATTACAATTAGGACTTCCTATTTATTTAGTAAATGAAGATGGCGCTTCTGTTTACTCAGCATCGGAAACTGCTAGAGAAGAATTTCCAGACAAAGACGTTACAGTGAGAGGGTCTGTAAGTATTGGTAGACGACTTATGGATCCGCTTGCAGAGCTTGTAAAAATTGATCCCAAAAGTTTAGGCGTTGGTCAGTACCAGCATGATGTAAACCAGTTTAGATTAAAAGAAAGACTGGATCAAACCGTCATTAGCTGTGTAAACCAAGTAGGTGTTAATGTTAATACAGCAAGCAGGCATTTATTAAAATATGTGAGTGGTATAACAGGCCCAGTTGCCGAAAACATCATTAGTTACCGCACACAAATTGGAGGCTTTACCAGTAGAGAACAATTAAAAAAAGTACCAAGGCTTGGTGATAAAGCGTATGAGCAATGTGCCGGATTTTTACGCATTTTAGAATCAGAAAATCCACTTGACGCAAGTGCCGTGCACCCAGAAGCTTATACTGTTGTAGCCGCTATTGCTAAAGATGCCAATATTCCAATACCCGCATTAATTGGAAACAATGAAGTAATTAAGGCGGTGGATGTAAAAAAATATATTTCAGAAACTTTTGGTGAACATACCATCAAGGATATTTTAAACGAACTTAATAAACCAGGCCTCGATCCACGTAAAGAAATTGAGCAGTTTAGTTTTGCTAATATTTATAAAATTGAAGATGTTCAAGTAGGTATGGTAGTGCCAGGCCAGGTAACCAATATCACAAGATTTGGTGCCTTTATAGATATTGGCGTAAAGCAAGATGGTCTGGTGCATGTAAGCGAAATTGCACATCAATACATTACCGATCCTTCTGAGTTTTTAAAACTCGGTCAAAAAGTACAGGTTAAAGTACCGGAAGTAGACATAGCGCGCAAACGTATTGCACTGTCTATCAAGCAAACCTCGGATGCACCAGCTAAAACGGCTTCCAGTAGGCCTGCAGCCCAAAAACCTGCTCCCGATGGGGACTTGTCATCCCTTAGTGTTAACGAAGCGCTTCAGGCGTTAAAAAAACGCTTTGGAAAGTAGTAAAATCTTATATTTAGTATCCAATCATTAAATCTATACTATGCGAAAAATCTATTTTTTATGTAGCTGTTTACTCAGTTTTGTATGCGCTACAGCACAAAAAAAAGAGGCTAAAGACAGCACGGTCTATACCACATTTAAAGACCTTCCATTAAAAGCAGAACGTACCATCAGCTTTGATACCAAAGAGGGTACTTTTATGAGTTTGGATATATCTCCCGATGGCAAAACCATTGCCTTTGATATGATGGGGGATATTTATACCATTCCAGCGGGTGGTGGTAAGGCCAAACAAATTACAAAGGGTTTGGCTTTTGATGCACATCC
>JBEITL010000057.1:0-7305 GCA_040374915.1 Sediminibacterium sp.
CTGCAAAAGAAAATTAATATAGTAGTTCAATACCTGTTAGCCCCCATTTTATTTGTATGGCTATGTTATTCGATTTACCATCAAATAAAAGTGCAGGATCAGCTACCTACTTTCATAAGTTCTTTGCAAACAATTCCTTTTGGTACTGCCTTTGGTTATCTCTTTGTTTTAACCTTATTCACTGCGTTTAATTGGGGTTTGGAAGCGTTTAAATGGAAACAACTAACCTTTCATTTGCAACCACTTTCATTTAAAGCGGCATATGCAGCAATTTTAACGGGTCAGGCTGTTTCGTTTTCAAGTATCAATAGAGTGGGGGAATCTATTGGTAAATCTATGCTGTTATCTGATGGTAATCGTTTAAAAGGCGTGGTGCTTTCATTTGTAGCCAGTGCTAGCCAATTATTAGTAACACTATTGTTTGGCTTAATTGCAGTTATTTGGATGTACCCTAGTTTGCATTTACAATTGCAACTGCAGTTGCAATTATCTGAATTGGTTTTGTCTGGGTTTTATGGTGCCCTATTTTTTTTAGTTGGTTTATTCATCCTATGCTATATAGCTATTCCTTTTTTTGCAAATAAATTATCAAAAGCGCCTTTTTTTTATAGATATGCATATTTATTAGCATCTATCCAAACACTTCCTAAGCATTTGCTATTGCAACTTGCCCTTGTTTCTGGGGCTAGATACCTTGTATTTTTACTCCAATATTTGTTAATTTTTAAGTTGTGTGGTGTACGAATTGATGCCCCAACATTAATGGCACTTACAGCGATACTTTTTTTAATTCTTGCCATTATACCTACCTTAACGCTAGCAGAGTTAGGCATCAGAGGAAAAGTAAGTTTATTTTTATTTGGTATGTTTAGTGCAAATACAATGGGCATTTTGGCAGCAGCAGGTGGCATTTGGTTGTTAAATTTAATTATTCCTGCTTGTTTAGGCGGTCTGATATTATTACGTTTACAATATTTTAGAAAGCGATCTTAAAGTTTCTCAGATGTTTAAAAAAATAACAGCCTACTTTTTTATTTGTCTTTTTCTGGCGCAGCCCCTAAGGGCTGGGGATGATTTTTGTGGCATCAGAAATATGGCATTTGTGAGTGGTGAAGAAATCAATTACAACTTATACTATTCCGTGATTGGTTTATACCTTAACGCAGGGTCTGCAAAATTTACAATAGCGCAAGAAAAAATAAATGAAACGCCTGCTTATCACGCTACTTGTATTGGGACATCAAATGCCCGCTACGATTGGATATTTAAAGTGCGCGACCGTTATGAAACATATATTGACACACTTAACTTACAGCCTATTAAGTTTGTTCGGCATATCGAGGAAGGGACGTACAAGAAGCAGGAAAACATTGTATTCAATCAAAAATTAAATACAGCCAGTGGTGCAGAGGGGGTATACAAAATTCCAAATTGTGTTCAGGATGTGGTGAGTTCGATTTATTATTTGCGCAATATTGACTTTAATAAATACAAGGTTAATGAGCGTATTCCTTTTAATTTATTTTTAGACAATCAGGTATACAATGTGTATATCAAATACCTTGGGAAAGAGCGTGTAAAAACTCAGTATGGTACTTTTAATGCCATAAAATTTAAGCCCTTACTATTAAAAGGAACCATTTTTGAGGGCGGCGAAAAAATGACCATTTGGGTCACCGATGACCTGAACCATATTCCAGTGCGTATCGAAAGTGCTATTGTAGTTGGAAGTGTTAAAGCGGATATGATGAGCTTTAAAAATCTCCGTTATCCTTTAAGTTCACTTCTTAGTGCTAAATAGAGTTGGTCAAGTTTGATTGCTATCCAATCATAAATCATTTAATGTAAATGCTTCCCCGGCTCTTATCCCTTTTTCTGTTTGAATTAGTTTAACGCATTCATGCGCGGCGTCGTGTTCAAAAAAGAGCACATACTGTTTTTCATATGCTTCTTGTAAAAACGATTTTTTTTCTGTGAGCGTAGTTAAGGGAAACATATCATACGACATCACATAAGGAAGTGGCAGATGTCCCACAGATGGAAGTAAATCGGCCATATATACAATGGTGTGACCTTTGTAATTGATTTGAGGAAGCATCATTTTTTCGGTATGCCCGTGTACAAACCTGATATCTATGTTATTTGCAAATGAAACGCTATGAAGTAAGCCGTTATTTGCAAAATGAGTTGCAGGGGCATCTACTAGAGATAATTGCCCCGATTCCTTTATTGGTAATATATTTTCTTTTAAAAAAGAAGCTTTTTCGCGTTCATTGGGCGTGGTAGCCCAGTTCCAGTGTGCTTCATTACTCCAGTAATTGGCGTTTTTAAAAGCAGGTATTAACTTGTCCCCTTCTTTTTTAATGGATCCGCCGCAGTGGTCAAAATGTAAATGTGTTAAAAAAACATCGGTAATATCACTCGGCGTAAAACCATGCTTTGCTAAAGATTTTTCTACTGTGTCGTCACCATGCAAATAGTAATGTCCGAAAAACTTTGCTTCTTGTTTGTCGCCCATGCCGTTATCTATCAGTATCAACCGGTCTCCATCTTCAATTAATAAACAGCGCATCGCCCAACTACACATATTGTTTTCGTCGGCAGGGTTAGATCTGTTCCAAATACTTTTTGGCACCACGCCAAACATAGCACCTCCGTCTAATTTAAAATTTCCCGCATGAATACTATACAGTTGCATGTTTATCCAGTTTTGATGTGCGGTACAACAATATAAATCCTACAATAAAAAATAGTGTTAAAGCCAACACCGAATTTCTTTGCGATCCAGTAATTTCATTGATATATCCAAAACTAAACATACCAATTACGATGGCGATTTTTTCTGTAACGTCATAGAAACTAAAGTAACTAGTAGTGTCATGCGTAACTGGCATGAGTTTTGAATAAGTGCTGCGGCTAACTGATTGAATACCGCCCATTACAAACCCAACAACTACGGCTAAGGTATAAAACGGAACGACACTGTTTCTGGGTAAATAGTAACCCATCACACAGCCGCCAATCCATATAACCACCGCTATTTTTAAGGTATTAAAATTTCCAAATTTGGTTGCCATTTTAGCCATCAAATTAGCACCAGGAATGGCTACAACTTGGATAATTAAAATGGCTAAAATTAAATTGGTTGTAGGGATATTTAATTCACTTTTACCATACAATGTGGCCGCCAGCATAACTGTTTGTACACCCATATTGTAAAAGAAAAATGCCGTTAAAAAACGTTTAAGTGTAGGTTGTGTTTTTAGTTCTAACCAAACCTTGTGTAATTCTTTGTAGCCCTGTGTAAATAAGTTTTTTGTATGGGCACCTTTTACGCCACGCCCATCTGGTAACCTGGCAATAGCAAGCCATCCAAATCCAATCCACCAAATACCTACTAATAAAAAAGATATTTGTGATGCTTTTCCAACTGTAATGCCAAAAAGTTCAGGCTTTAATACAAAAACAAAACATATTAATTGTAACAAAACAGAACCGATATATCCCATCATAAATCCTTTTGCACTTATGCGGTCCCTATCTTCTGGTGCCGCAATTTCAGGTAAGTAAGAGTTATAAAATACAAGGCTACTCCAAAATCCAATACATGCAATGATTACTGAAATCAATCCAGCATAAATATGATCTTTATCGAAAAAATAAAGGGATGCACAGGATAGTGATCCTAGGGTACAAAAAAACCGTAGAAATTGTTTTTTATTTCCTCTATAGTCTGCAACAGAAGACAAAATTGGAGAGAGAATAGCTACAATAACAAAAGCAATGCCCAATATATAATTGTATAAAGCTGTATTTGAAAATTCGTAATTCCCTATTTTAACTTTATCAATTAGAGTGGCATCATTTCCATCACCAGTAACGGCTTCATAATAAGCTGGAAATATAGTTGAAGTGATTACTAAATTGTATACACTATTGGCCCAATCATACATGGCCCATCCATTAATCACTTTTTTAGGTGCAGTTTGCATCGGGTTGTTTTTGTTTTCTTAAAGATAAGGGCTTCAAGTACAAAACAAAAGCAGGAGTCCAATTATTTTAACAGCCCCGAGTAGATAAGCGCTAATAAAGTGATACCGGCAATAATGCGGTACCATCCAAATAGTTTAAAGCCATGCTTTTGTAAGAATCCTATAAAAAATTTGATAGCCAAAAGCGCAACGATAAAAGCCACAAGATTACCCACACCAAGTAGTATTAAATTTTCTTTGTTGAGTAGGATTTCCGGCGTTGTTTTGTAGGCTTTTAAGAGTTTATAACCAGTTGCAGCGGCCATGGTTGGAACGGCTAGAAAAAAGGAGAATTCGGCGGCTACATTTCGAGTTAGTTTTTGTTGCATGCCACCAATGATAGTTGCTGCACTTCTACTCATACCTGGTATAAGCGCTAGGCATTGCCAAAATCCAATTGTTAGTCCGTGTTTAAAAGTGATTTTCTCTTCTGTTTGGATCGTTGGTGTATTAAATAGCTTGTCTACAAATAAGAGGATAATTCCACCTAGTAATAAAGTGACAGCAACAGTGACAGGACTTTCTAACAAGGCATCAATGGTATCTGATAATACAAATCCAATAGCGAGTGCCGGCGTAACGGCAACTAATAATTTCAAATAAAATTTCCAGTTCGACAGCGGAAAAAACTTTTTAAAGTAAAGTACGACTACTGATAAAATAGCACCGAGTTGAATGCATACTTCAAAAAGTTTAGTAAATGGATCAGCGGCAATGCCAAGAAGGGAGCTCGCAATGATCATATGTCCAGTAGAAGAAATAGGTAAGAATTCCGTTAAGCCTTCCACAATGGCAATAACAACTGCTTGAAATAACTGCATGAATGATAGTTGGGTTTAAAATTGGTAGGCCAATTCTTAATCTTCTACTTTATCTTTTTTAAAGATGGCGTAAATCTCAATAATAAACCCTGCAATAATAACAATAGGTGCAATGGTAATACGTGTGCTGCTATATACTTCTTTGGTATCAAATACTGCGGGATCGGCACTTTTACCACCACTGAGTAAATAAAATCCAACAGCGATTACTATGCCACCAATAAGCATCAAGGTATAGTTTGATTTTGTAAATAAGGTGGGCAAAGAATTTTTTTGTTGATTCATAATATGTTTTTGTAAATGTATTTAAATCGAAGATAAGAAGCGTTCATTAATAAAGATCGTCTAATTTCATTTTTAAATACTTCAGTACACTTCGGTGCGTGCTATATACAGATATACCAACACCCATTAAAATCAGGCCGCCATATAAAAGTAAAGTATGTTGAAAGTCTCGGATGGCTTTTAATTGCGGAAACTGGCTCTCGGCCCAGCTCACAATGGTAAATAAGAGTGCGATGGCAATGCCTGAACTAATCAGTCCATTGATAATGGCCTTGATGGTTAATGGCTTAATAATAAATCCACGTGTAGCGCCTACCATTTGCATCGTTTTAATTAAAAAACGGTTACTAAACATGGCAAGTCTGATGGTGTTATCGATGCTAATAATTACAATGGAGCATAAAATAATAGCTACTACCAAAAAGATAAGCCCAATTTTTGAAGCTCTTTCGTTGAGGCTGGTTACTAAGCTTTTTGGGTATTGAAGGTCGGTAAGTTGGTTGCCATAACGGGCCATTAATTCTGTGGCAATTTTACTCAACGAATCTTGGTTTACATACTCGGCCTTAGCGTAAAAATCTATGCTTTCCGGAAGCGGATTAGAATCTAGAATTTTAGCCCAGTCTTCACTATTTTCTTTGTTCCAAATGGCCTGTGCAGACTGTTTATTTACGTAAGTAACCGTTTTGGTATAGGGGCGCTCTGCTATAAAAGCCTGAATTTGACCAATGGTATCCTTATTGAGGGTTCTGAGGTAGGCGCTAACACGTATATCTTCCTTAAACGTGTTGCCTACGGCATTGATATTTAAGAAAAACCAGCCCATGATACCCATAATAAGCAGTACAAGGGCCACGCCAACAATACTATAGATATAATTGGGTTTGCTGCGTTTCAAAGACATTTTAGCACTATCCGTCATAGTAAATCAGGTAAATTGGGGTTATTTAGATTCGATTTCTTGTAAAATCCGGTT
The DNA here is from genome assembly GCA_040374915.1 of Sediminibacterium sp. Taxonomy (GTDB): domain Bacteria; phylum Bacteroidota; class Bacteroidia; order Chitinophagales; family Chitinophagaceae; genus Sediminibacterium. The sequence goes on from JBEITL010000057.1 coordinate 6,114, forward strand.
CTTTCACTGCTTTTCTGCTTGGGCTCAAAGGTAGTGTTTATGGCTAAAGGCTTACCTTTGCCCTCCAAAATAGAACCAAATTTCACTTAAGTATAACGTAAAAAATAGTTGTAAAGTATACGGCTAGCAAAGAGGCTTGAAACATGGAATATAATTTTAGCGCAATCGAGAAAAAATGGCAGGCAGCTTGGAAAGCGTCGGATGCCTATAAAGTGAGTAACGAGTCTTCAAAACCTAAGTATTTCGTGCTTGATATGTTTCCTTACCCGAGTGGTGCGGGCCTACATGTGGGTCATCCATTAGGGTACATTGCCTCCGATATTTTTAGCAGGTACAAAAGATTAAAGGGTTTTAATGTGCTACATCCCATGGGTTATGACGCTTTTGGTTTGCCCGCAGAACAATACGCGATTGAGCATGGGGTACATCCAGCGGTAAGCACCCATAAAAACATAGATACCTTTAGAGCACAGCTCGATAATATTGGATTTAGTTACGATTGGAGTAGAGAAATTAGAACATGTGACGCTACTTACTATAAATGGACGCAATGGATTTTCTTACAATTGTTTAATAGTTTTTACAACACACAAAAAAGTAAAGCGGAACCCATTTTAAATTTGATCAACGAATTTGAAAAAAATGGTAATGCGGTGCACGCATGCCCTTCGGATGCAACTATTCAGTTTACTGCTGCTCAGTGGCAGGCGTATTCAAATCAGGAGCAACAGCAAATATTAATGCAGTACCGCCTCGCTTTTTGTGGCCATGGTGAAGTGAACTGGTGCGAAGCACTTGGTACTGTTTTAGCCAATGACGAAGTGGTGAATGGAGTGAGTGAAAGAGGCGGACATCCGGTGGTGAAAAAGAAATTGCGTCAGTGGTATTTACGTATCACTGCTTATGCCGACAGATTGCTGTCAGGCCTTGATACCATTGAGTTTAGTGAGGCCATGAAGGAGATGCAAAGTAACTGGATTGGTAAATCTTATGGCGCCGAAATTGATTTTAAAATTGCTTCTGCGGCGCTCGATACGGATGCTACCTTAACAGTATACACCACAAGACCTGATACCATTTTTGGTGTCGATTTTATGGTGGTTGCACCAGAGCATGATATCATTGCAAGTATCACCACTAAAGAACAGCAAATTGCAGTAGACAACTATATAGCATATGTAAAAAGCAGAAG
>JBEITL010000152.1:0-4236 GCA_040374915.1 Sediminibacterium sp.
GAAGACTTTTCAAATGCGGTTATGGATAGTAGTTTCGCGTCTGCCGGTTATAAAAACATATCAGAAGTAGGCGGCAAATATTTTACCACTAAAAAAACATCCGCTAATAATTATCTAGAAATATCGGCTTTTGCGGCTAAACAAAACGCAGTAATATCCTGGCTTATTTTACCGCCCATTAACCTCGATCATTCGGCCAACGAAATCTTACATTTTGACACCAAAGATGGCTTTGACAACGGCGCTATTTTGCAGGTGATGGTTTCTACCAATTACGATGGCGGCAATAATCCGGCTAAGGCAAAATGGACCCTGCTGCCAGCAATTATGGCCAAGGGAAGTACGAGTGGCTTTGCGCCCCAATGGGTGTTTTCCAATAATCTAGATTTGAGTAAGTTTAAAGGAAACGTTTACGTTGCTTTTAGGTACGAGGGTAACGACCCCTCGGCCGCCATAGGCAAGCTTACCACCAGTTTTAGGCTCGATAACATTATGGTGCAGGGCAATTGAACCAGAATTTGTGTCATCCTGTCAGAAAACACCCCAAAAAAGGTGCTTGGTACTTTATTTGTATAAATGCTGTACAAATAACTGAACTATGCAAAAAGGACAAATACGCGTACAAACGGAAAACATCTTTCCAATCATTAAAAAATTCTTGTACAGTGACCACGAAATCTTTTTACGTGAGTTAGTGAGTAATGCGGTAGACGCTTCTCAAAAAATTAAAACATTGTCTTCTATTGGTGAAGCCAAAGGAGACCTTGGGGAACTTCGTATAGACGTGGTACTAGATGCCAAAGAAAAAACATTGTCTATCATTGATAGAGGGGTGGGTATGACTTCCGAAGAAGTGGACAAGTATATCAACCAAGTAGCTTTTTCTGGTGCCGAAGAATTCATGGATAAATACAAAGACGCCAATATTATTGGTCACTTTGGTTTAGGATTTTATAGCGCCTTTATGGTGAGTGATAAAGTAGAACTCTATTCAAAATCTTTTAAAGACGCTTCTGGTGTTTTTTGGGGATGTGATGGTAATCCAGAATTTGAATTATACGAAGTAGACTACGCACAGCGTGGTACTAAAATTGTATTACACATTAGTGAAGAAAGCAAAGAGTTTTTAGAAGCCTCTCGCGTAAAAGCAATACTTGACCGTTTCTGTAAATTCTTGCCAATACCTATTTATTTTTCGGAAGTAGGCGTTAAAGAAGAAGGCGAGAAAAAAGATGAAATAGTTGAAGAAAAGTCAATTAACAATCCAGATCCTATTTGGGTTAAAAAGCCAAGCGAATTAACCAAAGAAGATTACGAGAAGTTTTATAAAGAACTCTATCCATTTGGCGAAACACCATTATTTTGGATTCACCTCAACGTAGATTATCCATTTAATTTAACGGGTGTTTTGTACTTCCCTAAAATTAAGCAGAGCTACGAAATTCAAAAAGATAAAATTCAATTATACTGCAACCAAGTATTTGTTACCGATGAGGTAAAAGATATTGTACCAGAATTTTTGATGTTATTGCATGGTGTAATTGACAGCCCAGATATTCCGCTAAACGTGAGCAGAAGCTACTTACAAGGCGATCCAAACGTTAAAAAAATTAACGCACACATCACTAAAAAAGTGGCCGATAAATTAGAAGAAATTTTTAAAGCAGACCGTCCAGCATTTGAAGAAAAATGGGAGAGCTTAGGCTTATTTGTGAAGTACGGCATGATGACCGACGATAAGTTTTTAGATAAAGCGGGTAAGTTTATTGTAATGGAAGACACCACTGGTAAATTCCATACCCTCGAAGAGTACAAGACTTTAACGGAGGCTACACAAAAAAACAAAGACGGCAAACAAGTTATTTTATACACCACCAATCCGGTGCAGCAAGACGCATACATACAAGCGGCTACAAAAAAAGGATATACCGTTGTTAAAATGGAAACCCTCGTAGACTCGGCTTTCATTAACAATATGGAAATGAAGTGGGAGAACGTCACTTTTGTAAGAGTTGACGCTGATATCGTAGATAATTTAATTGACAAGCAGGAGTCTAACGAATCGGTACTTAGCAAAGACGATGCCGAAAAATTAAAGGAACTATTTAATTTACAAATTGCTGATTTACACGTGACCACCGAGGTTAAAGGGTTAAGTGCTGATAGTGCTCCTGTGGTAGCCACCAGACCAGAGTTTATGCGCCGTATGAAAGATATGGCAGGCGTTGGCGGCGGTATGACTGCATTTTATGCACAGATGCCTGATGAAGTAACCTTAACGGTAAATGGTAATCACCCAATCTATCAAACCTTATTAAAAGAAGGTAACGCAGACCTACAAAAAAGTCAGGTACGCAATTTAGCAGACCTTGCTTTACTTTCTCAGGGTTTATTAAAAGGAAATGATCTAACCAACTTTATCAATAGAAGCGTAGATCTTTTGCAAAATAAATAGCAAGGACGCAAAACATAAGTACACTTTAACAAACATAAGTGCACTTAAGCAAACTTAAGCACTCAAACGAAGGTCAATCATTTTGAGCTGAATGGTTTTTTCATTATTCCATTCGTTTTCATCGAGCGTAAAAACAATATCTAATGGCTGATTCATTTGTAGTAGTGCAAATTTATCAGCCATTTTAAATCCAATACCTGATAGCGTAATACCGTCTTGTTTTACTACAAACCTAATATGTTGCTCTTTTACAATTTTAGAGTAAGCCGTATTAGAAACGCCCCTGGCAATAAACACGGGCTTCATGTTTTCAGGCCCAAAGGGTTCCATTTGAGATAAAATATTATAAAACCCTTGGTTGATTTCTTTAAAAGAAATAGGTGCGTCAATAACAATTTCTGGAATGAGCAAATCGTCTGTAATTTGAGCTGCTACAGCAGTTTCAAACGCCGCCGCAAAAGCGGGAACGTTCTCTGGAAGCAGGGTCATACCTGCGGCGGCAAAATGTCCACCATAGCCAATTAAATGTTCACGGCAAGCATGGATGGCTTCATATAAATTAAACCCTACCACACTGCGTGCGCTGCCCGCTGCGATGTCTCCACTTCTTGTTAATACAATAGTAGGTCTATAATAAGTTTCTATCAGTCTACTCGCCACAATACCAACTACCCCTTTATGCCAGGTTTCTTGGTATACAAACGTTGTTTTTTTACCCGCATGCGAAGGATCATTAATAATTTGTGCAAGCGCATCTTCTGTGATGGTGCTATCTGCTTCGCGTCTGTCCAAATTATCGGATTGAAGCATTTGTGCAAATTCAAGCGCCTTGGCGGCGTCTTTTTCAATAAAAAGTTGCACTGCTTTTTTTGCATCATCCATACGGCCTGCCGCATTGATACGCGGAGCAATTACAAACACCAAATTGGTAAGGAGCATTTTTTTCTCCACCTTAGAAAGTTGAAGTAATGCTTTAATACCCGGACATGGATGTTGATTTACTTTTTCAAGTCCGTAGTAGGCTAAAATTCTGTTCTCGCCAGTGATGGGTACAATGTCTGCAGCTATTGCTGTTGCCGCTAGGTCTAGGTATTCGAGGTAACTAGACGCAGGTAGTTCTAGCTTTTGCGCAAGTGCCATCATTAATTTAATGCCCACGCCACAACCACATAATTCTTTGTACGGGTAAGGGCAATCAATTTGTTTGGGGTTTAAAATGGCAACGGCTGGCGGCAAAATAGGATCTGGTAAGTGGTGATCACAAACAATAAAATCAATACCTAATGTTTTTGCATACGCAATAAGATCTGTGGATTTGATACCACAGTCGAGTGATACAATTAAGCTACAGCCCGTTTCTTTTGCATAATCGATACCCATTTTAGAAACGCCGTATCCTTCTTTGTAACGGTGCGGAATATAATAATCGGTATTGTTATGAATGCCACCAATAAACTGATACATACTTGCAACAGCGGTGGTTCCGTCCACATCGTAATCGCCAAACACAAGTATTCTTTCATTAGTATCACGCGCCGTTAAAATGCGTGTAACGGCCTTGTCCATATCTTTCATGAGCCAAGGATCGTGCAGGTCCGAAAGTTGTGGCCTGTAAAAATCTTTTGCTATTTCAAAGGTTTCGATACCTCTTGATACCAATATGCTACAAATGGTTTTATTGATGGACAGGGCGGCTTGTAAGGCCTCCGTTTTTACTGCATCGGATGCTACTATCGTCCACCTTTTTTCCATTAATATTTTCTATCGGTTGTATACCTAAC
>JBEITL010000222.1:0-2701 GCA_040374915.1 Sediminibacterium sp.
GGGTTAATTTATGGGGTGAATATAAAAAATATTGGAGCTATATTTGCACCTTAATTAAAAAGGTTTCAATTATGGCTTTAAAGGCAGGAATTGTAGGACTACCCAACGTAGGAAAATCAACATTATTTAATGCAGTAAGCATTAACGCTAAAGCGCAGGCTAGCAACTACCGTTTCTGTACCATTGAGCCCAATGTAGGCCTTGTAGACGTTCCGGACGAACGTTTAAGTAAATTAGCGGAACTGGTAATTCCTGACCGTATTGTTCCTACCCAAATGGAAATTGTTGATATCGCAGGCTTAGTTAAAGGTGCGAGCAAAGGTGAAGGACTCGGTAATAAATTTTTAGGAAATATTAGAGAGGTAGATGCCATCATTCACGTGATTCGTTGTTTTGAAGATGAAAACGTGCTAAGAGAAGAAGGTGCTATCAACCCGGTAAGCGATAAAGAAATTATTGACACCGAACTACAATTAAAAGATTTAGAAAGTGTCGAAAAGAAAATGCAACGCGTAGAAAAAATGGCGCGTGTAGGTTCTGACACCAAAGCAAAAGCGGAGTTTGAAATTTTAACGCGTTGTAAAAATCATTTAGAAACCGGTAAAAGTATTTACTCGTTAGGGCTTTCTAAAGAAGAGAATGTAGCCGTAGCGGATTTATTTTTACTCACCGACAAACCCGTTTTATACGTTGCCAACGTAGATGAAGCGAGCATGCATACCGGCAATAAATATTCTGAAATGCTTACCGCTGCTGTTGCTGAGGAAGGTGCACAGGTCATTGTAATGTGCAATAACATTGAAGCTCAAATTGCAGAGTTAGAATCTAGTGATGATAAGCAAATGTTTATGGAGGAATACAAAATGACAGAGCCGGCATTAAACCGTTTAATTAGATCTGCCTATAAATTATTAAATCTAGATACTTACTTTACTGCTGGTGTGCAAGAAGTAAGAGCCTGGACCATCTTAAAAGGCTGGAAAGCTCCGCAAGCGGCTAGTGTCATCCACACCGATTTTGAAAAAGGATTTATTAAGGCGGAAGTAATTGCCTACGATGACTATGTAAACCTAGGCAGTGAAGCGGCTTGTAGAGACAATGGTAAATTAAGAATTGAAGGAAAGGAATACCTTGTTAAAGATGGAGATATTATGCATTTCAGATTTAATGTTTAATGTAACGACTGCTGCATGAAAAAAAATCTTATATATTTTTTACTATTCGCCACTACCCTAATTGGATGTCAATCTAACCCAGACTCAGAAACAGAAAGTAGTAACGTATCCGGTGCAGCAGCGATCAATCCCCCTATTAATGGCACGTATACTATTGTAGCAGTTTATCCGCACAATACTAGTTCATTTACCCAAGGCCTTATTTGGCACAACAATACCCTATACGAGGGAACAGGCCTTACGAGCCAAAGCAAGCTTTTAAAAACCGATATTGCCACCGGTAAAGCCCTACAAACCCTATCTATTGCAGATAGTATATTTGGAGAAGGCATAGCCGTTTACAATAATAAAATTTATCAACTTACTTGGCAAAACCATAAAGTGTTTGTCTATGATGCCAACACCTTCAAAAAAGAAAAAGAATTTAATTGGAACTATGAAGGCTGGGGTATCACACATTATAACAACCAGCTTATTATTAGTACCGGTACTAGCAATTTATATTTTGTAAACCCTACTACCCTCGCCATCGAAAAAACCTTGGGGGTGTATGATAACAATGGATACATCGCCTCCCTCAACGAGCTAGAAATGATTGAAGGAAAAATATACGCTAATGTATGGGGTGAAAATAAAATAATAGCCATCAACCCAGGCACCGGTCAAGTAGAAAAACAATTTGACTTTACAAATATTTTGCAAAAAACAAATCAACCCATTACCACAGAAACAAATGTATTAAATGGGATTGCGTATGATAGTGTTGGTAAAGCCACTTATATTACTGGTAAAAATTGGCCGGCTATTTTTAAGGTGACTCTACAATAAAACCTTACAATAGGTTGCAATTACATATTACTTCTTCTTAAAAGCATAAATCACCGAACTACATTTATTAACGTCCAATAGTGCTGTTAGATTGGACCAAAGCCCCACTAATATTGCTTTCACAAAGGATCCACCGTTATGCTGCTCTGTTAACATGGCTACATAAAAGGCATCAAACCACATGGCTTTTTTGGTCACTAGCTTAAACCCATGCTTGTCTGCAAGTAATTCCATACTTGCTGGAGAAAAATGATACAAGTGCCTAGGCGTATCAAGGGCCGCCCAATTTTTCCCATAAATACGAGCATCGGTACTAGTATAATTAGGCACAGCAATTACAAGTATGCCAGTTGGTTGTAAGAGTTCTCCAAACCGTTTAAAATAACCATGCAAATCGTGTACATGCTCTAACACATGCCACATGGTAATGGCGTCAAACTGATGGGAACCTAATGTATAAACAGTATCTGCTGGTTGTAACTGTATATTATATTTAAGCTGCGCTTGTTTAGCCGCCGTTGCATCTGGCTCGAGGCCTGTTACCTGCCACCCACCAAATTGCATGGTGTTTACAAAAGCCCCGGTTCCTGCGCCAATATCAAGTAATGCACCCGTTTTTTTACCAACGAGTTTCGTAACTAAATTTTTCTTTGTTAACAGCGCGTAGGTTCTTACTTTATGGTACACCGAATTTATAA
>JBEITL010000194.1:0-3298 GCA_040374915.1 Sediminibacterium sp.
AAGCGAGATGCGATTCGTCGGTTAATTTTAATTGCACAATGGCATTCCATCCCAGAAAAAAATGGGGATGTCTTAATGTGGTTCTAATAAAATGCTGCACTTTATCTAAACTATAGGTATTGATATAAGACAATGAATTTCTATTCGGATAATAAGAAAGCCTTCCTAAACTAGGCAGTTCAATACTAGGGGCATTTTCAAATAAATTATTATAGCTAAGGTTTTTTTCTTGCCCTTGCTCCAAATACAAAGCGCCTGACTTACCCGCTAAAATTATATTGTTCGCGTTCCAGCTTATTTTATAATGCCAAGGATTATTATCACTTTCAGGGGCAATGATGCCACCACAATGCGATTTAAACCCCGTAATTTTTCCTCCTTTATCTTGAATGGAATGAATTAGTTCCATCGCACTCATGTGGTCAATACCGGGGTCTAAGCCCATTTCACACAAAAACAAAAGCTTCTTTTGCTCAATAGCTGCAGCAATTGATTTCATATTATCATCCACATAGGAGGCTGTAAAAAGTGGCTTTTCATAATGCACACAGTCTTGGGCTACCAAGAAATGTAAACTAGGAGGTAGCATGGAAACCACTACAGTGGCTTTTTCGATCAAGGCCTTCCTGTTTTCTTTGTTTTCTATATCAATGCCTACAGCATGTCCATTGGGGGCATTATTCCACTTAGAATTAGCCACAGCGGCATTTCCATCTGCTAAGACAATATACCAGTTGTTTTCAACAGCCTTGGTTTGCAAATACTGTATTAAAACAGTAGCCGATTTACCAGCTCCAATTACAAGAATTTCAGGGTTCATTTTAGCGTGTATAAGTCATTAAAAATCCGAGCTTTAAAGTTAGTAATTCTTACCCACAACTGTGGATAAAAGAAGGCAAAATTTAAGGGGCAAAAATTGTAAAAAAGGCCTTGAAAAGTTATCTTCGTTTACACTCAAAATGGGCTTAAAAAACAACTCGTTTTGGTATAAAGAAATAAATACTATGGAAGATAATATCAACGAAAATTTAGGTACAGAAGCCACCCAAGATAATGACCGTGTTATAAGGATCAATATCGAAGAGCAAATGAAAACTTCTTATATCGACTATTCTATGTCGGTAATAGTAGGTCGTGCATTACCTGATGTGAGAGATGGTTTTAAGCCAGTTCACCGCAGGGTTTTGTATGCGATGAGTGAATTGGGTAACAATAGCAATAAAGCGTATAAGAAATCGGCTCGTATAGTGGGAGAAGTAATGGGTAAGTTTCACCCACATGGAGATACTGCTATTTACGATACACTTGTGCGTATGGCACAGGAGTGGACCATGCGTTACACTTTAGTGGATGGTCAGGGTAATTTCGGTAACCAAGATGGTGACCCACCAGCTGCAATGCGTTATACCGAGGCAAGACTGCAGAAGATTTCTGAAGCCATGTTGGACGATTTGGAAAAAGACACCGTCGATTTTCAATTAAACTTTGACGATAGTTTATCTGAGCCTTCTGTATTACCCTCTCGTATCCCTCAGTTACTTGTAAATGGTTCTTCAGGTATTGCGGTAGGTATGGCTACGAATATGCTTCCTCATAATTTAGGAGAAGTAGTAGATGGTTGTATTGCCTATATTGATAACAGAGATATTACAGTAGAAGAATTAATGCAGTTTGTAAAAGCACCCGATTTTCCTACAGGGGGTGTGATATACGGAATGGAAGGAGTGAAGCAAGGTTTAATGACTGGACGTGGTAGAGTGGTACTTCGTGGAAAATGTAATGTAGAAACAAAAGCCAATGGACGTGAATTAATTGTTATCAATGAAATTCCTTACCAAGTTAATAGAGATAATCTAACAGATCGTATTGGTCAGTTAGTAGTTGATAAAACTATTGATGGCATCACGCATGTGAACAACGAAAGTAATAAGCGTGAAGGAACACGTATAGTTATTGAGCTTCGCAAAGACGCTGTTGCGCAAGTAATCATTAATCAATTATTCAAGTTCACAGAATTACAAACTAGCTACGGTATTAATAATGTGGCTTTAAGTAAGGGCCGTCCTAAAATTTTAAACTTACGCGATTTAACAAGCGAGTTTATTGAGTTTAGAATGGAAGTGGTTATTCGTCGTGCGAAATTTGAATTAAGAAAAGCAGAAGAGCGCGCCCATATATTAGAAGGTTATTTAATTGCCTTAGATCATTTAGATGAAGTCATTCGTTTAATTCGTAGTTCAGCCAATCCTGAAGCGGCTAAAGAAAGTTTAATGACTGCAGGTTGGGGCATTTCTGATATTCAAGCGAAAGCTATATTGGAATTGAGATTGCAACGTTTAACGGGCATGGAGCGTGAGAAGATCAAAGAAGAATTTGAACATTTAATGCAAATTATAAAATCTTTAAATGAATTATTGGGTAGCGAGCATTTACGTTTTGAACTTATCAAAACTGAATTATTAGAGGTAAAAGAAAAGTTTGGTGATGCACGTAAAACAGAGATCCAATATTTAGCTGATGAAATGAAGTTGGAAGATTTAATTGAAGAGGAAGATGTAGTAATTACTATTTCTCATTTAGGTTATATTAAAAGAACAGCTGTTTCTGAGTACCGTCAACAAAAAAGAGGTGGTCGCGGTGCGATGGGAACCAAAACAAGAGATGAGGATTTTGTAGAGCATTTATTTATTGCTTCTACACATGATACCATGTTGTTCTTTACTGAAAAAGGAAGATGTTTCTGGTTGCGTGTGTATGAAATTCCAGAAGGTGAAAAAACATCTAAGGGTAGAGCGGTACAAAACTTAATTCAAATACCACCGGATGATAAAGTAAAAGCTATTATTGAAGTGCGTAAGTTGGACGATAAAGAATATGTTCAAAATCATTTCATTATTTTATGTACTAAGCGTGGTATTATTAAGAAAACATGTCTAGAAGATTTCAGTCGTCCAAGAGTAAGTGGTGTAAACGCCATTACGATTAATGAAGGAGATGAATTATTAGCAGCACGTTTAACCGATGGTAATTTTGAAGTGATGATGGCGGTGAAATCGGGTAGAGCCATTCGTTTCCCAGAAGAGAAAGTGCGTCCAACAGGTAGAGGTGCGATAGGGGTTGCCGGTATTGAAGTAGACAATGAAAATGACGAAGTGGTAGGTTTAGTTTGCGTTCATAAAGATGATAAAGAGCGTACCATACTTGTAGTAAGTCAACAAGGTTTTGGAAAGAGAACCGCTATTGAAGAATACAGAATTACCAACCGTGGTGGTAAGGGCGTTAAAACCATTAACGTTAC
>JBEITL010000094.1:0-5720 GCA_040374915.1 Sediminibacterium sp.
CTCCATCGGCGTATACTTTAAAACCGTTCACAAATAATTTATCTGTTTTGTAAGGACCTCTTTTTAAATACGCTGTAAGATTTTCAGGATTATCACTGAGCATTGCAAAAAGGCGCATGTTAATTTTTCCTTCCTGTTGCAGTGTGTCAATAAAATTAATATCGCTAATATCTAAACCACAATCGGTAACGGTGGTAAGCCCCTGCGCAAAACAATTTTTTTGCGCTGCTTGCAACCACTGCGTATAGGTTTGTTTATTAACCGCTGGAATTGAATTATATACAAGACCTTTTGCGTTGTCAATTAATACACCTGTTAACACGCCATTTTTAGTTTCAACCTCACCACCTACAATGGTTTGACCCGGCTTTACACCAGATATATCAAAAGCTTTTTGATTGGCAATAGCAGCATGACCATCTACACGTTGAAGTACAACAGGCGTGTTTGGAAACAAACTATTTAAGAGTGCATTGGTTGGATATTTTTTACCCGGCCATTTGTTTTGATCCCATCCACGCCCCTCAATCCATGCTAGTTCTGGATGCGCTGCTGCAAAAACTTTTACACGCTCAACTGCTTCTTCCCAGCTAGTGGTACCAAATAAATCTACCTGAAATAAAGATTTACCATAGCCTACAAAATGCGCATGCGCATCAATAAATCCTGGATACACAGCTTGTCCTTTTGCATCAATTTTTTCGGTTGAAGTATAAGCTGCCAATATCTCCGCGTCTGTTCCGGTGGCAACAATCAGACCATCTTTAATGGCCATGGCCTGCGCCGTAGAAAAACTACTATCTACCGTATAAATAACGCCGTTAACAACGATAGTATCTACTTTTTTAGGACCGCCGCAGCTTGTTAAAAACAGGACAATAGCAGCGGTAGCAAACAATGTACGTATGCGCATAGAATACATTTTTAAAAGGAAAGATAGTTTTTTATTTTAGTAATTCGCAAGGCTTTAAACCCGTATGCTTTTTAAAAGCCGCCGAAAAATGCGATATAGAAGAGTAGCCTAATAACGCCGAAATATCGGTTACACTCAGGCCTTTTTCATAGAGCAAATACTTAGCATGCTCCATGCGTTGTTGTTGGTAAAAATCAAAAATGGTGGTACCAAAAATCTCTTTAAAACCTTTTTTAAGATAGCACTCATTCATGGCCACTTTACGGCTTAATTCTTTAATGGTAATGGGGTCTCCAATATGTTGGAGTAAAATTTCACGGGCTTCATAAATACGCTCTCTACCAGAAGGATCTGCTAAAAATTTACAAGTAAACCCTTCTTCTTTTTCATCTACTAGACATGCCAAACTATAAAGTAAAATTTCATGCACTTTAGCGTTGACAAAAATATTTTCGAGCGCACCCGTATAACTATGATTTAGGAGCGTATCAAGCACACTTCGCTTTCTGTTGCACAACGGAAATACTTTGGTAAAAGCATTGGGATGTTTGAATGCAAGCACATCATCTTTGTAATTACTCACTTTTACATTGTGCACATAAGGGCGTAAAAAAGTGGACGTAAAATGGAAAGTAAACGTATCTACGGTTTCGTGTTTACCAAAGCAATTATTGGTGGGCGAATGCTCGCATTGTGAACAACTTTTTTCTTCGCAGAAGCGGTTGCCCGAAATGCAAAAACGGAGCTCTAAAAAGCTATTGGCTGGTTTTTTAGCATCATAATGGTAAATAAGCATGCCCGTGTCTGCTCCAGACCAATTTTGAAGGGCGTAATACCGCTTAACCTGGAAGTCAACAGAGCCCGGAACCTGCTGTTCTTTGCTGTAAATCAGGCTCATGCCTGGCTCCATTCCAATTTGGTTTGCCACTTTCAATATATCCATTACTTGTACCATCCAACTGCAAATTTAATACAATACAACCGACCCTTCTAAATTGTTTGATTACAAAGGGGTTTTTTAGCCCCAAAATGACCCTCAAAACGGTCATGGAACTGTCAAATTTATGTGGAAAACACGGCGCGAAATGAGGCCTAAAAACAGCTTATTTTAACTAGCTTTGACCAGTTCTGATATTTCATCTAAACTCAGGATAGACAAGCATTTTATGAGCCAAGAACAATTAGATAGCAACGAAGCACAGAATAAGAATTATGGTGCCGACAGTATTCAGGTTTTAGAAGGTTTAGAAGCGGTTAGAAAAAGACCCGCAATGTACATTGGAGATATAGGCGTAAAAGGCCTACACCACCTTGTATATGAAGTGGTCGATAACTCTATCGATGAAGCCCTTGCTGGTTACTGTAAAAACATTGCGGTATACATTCACGAAGACAATTCTATTAGTGTACAGGATGATGGACGTGGTATCCCTACGGCGATGCATACCAAAGAAAAAAGATCAGCACTTGAAGTTGTAATGACGGTGTTACACGCAGGTGGTAAGTTTGATAAAAATACTTATAAAGTATCGGGCGGTTTGCACGGTGTGGGTGTGAGTTGTGTAAACGCACTTAGTACTAAACTTTTAGTAACCGTACATAGAGAAGGAAAAATATTTGAGCAAGAATATAAAATTGGTGTACCTCAATATGCGGTGCGTGAAACTGGCGAAAGTGCTATTACCGGAACCAAGGTTCACTTCTGGCCAGATACCTCCATCTTCCAAGAAAGAATTTATAAAAGAGAAATTTTAGAAGGTCGTTTACGCGAATTATCGTTTTTAAATAAGCGCATTAATATTACCCTCACCGACCTTAGAGAACTTGATGAAAATGGCGCACCTTTTGTAAGTAAATTTTACAGCGAAGGCGGTATTATTGATTTTGTCGAACTTTTAGACAAGCAAGCAAACCGCAATGCCATTATCCCAAAACCCTTGTATGTAGAGGGTTTGGACGAATCCACCAATGTAGCTGTTGAAGTTGCATTAACCTACAACGACGATTTTAAAGAACATATTTTTTCTTACGTAAACAATATCAATACCATCGAAGGTGGTACGCACGTTACAGGTTTTAGACAAGCATTAACGCGTGTATTTAAAAGTTACGGAGACAAAGAAGGACTTTTTGAAAGAGCAAAAGTAGCCGTAGAAGGTGACGACTTTAGAGAAGGTTTAAGTGCCATTATTTCTGTAAAAGTTCCGGAGCCGCAATTTGAAGGACAAACAAAAACAAAACTTGGTAACTCTGAAGTAAGTGGCGTCGTACAAACAACCGTTGCACGCGCATTAGAAGCTTACCTCGAAGAAAACCCACGTGAATCTAAACAAGTAATTTCTAAAATTATATTGGCTGCTCAGGCCCGTGTTGCTGCTAAAAAAGCACGTGACATGGTACAACGCAAAACCGTATTAAGCGGCGGTGGTTTACCAGGTAAACTAGCCGATTGCTCTGAGCGTGATCCAGAAAAATGTGAATTATACTTAGTGGAAGGAGACTCTGCGGGTGGTACGGCTAAACAAGGTCGTGATAGAAGCTACCAAGCTATTTTACCATTACGTGGTAAAATCCTAAACGTAGAAAAAGCAATGGAGCATAAAATTTACGAGAACGAAGAGATCCGTAATATGTATACAGCACTTGGTGTTACAGTAGGAACACCCGAAGATCCCAAGGCGCTTAACATTGCAAAGCTTCGTTACCATAAGTTAATTATTATGACCGATGCCGACGTAGATGGTTCGCATATCGCAACCCTTATTCTTACTTTTATTTTCCGTTACATGAAAGAATTAGTAGAACAAGGTTACATCTACATTGCGCAACCCCCATTGTACCTTGTTAAAAAAGGTAAAGACCAACAGTACGCTTACAATGAAGAGCAGCGTAAAATGTGGATCGACAAATTAGGGGGTGGAAAAGACGATAGTGTTACAATCCAGCGTTACAAGGGTTTAGGTGAGATGAACGCCGACCAGTTATGGGAAACAACCATGGATCCATCTCGCCGAACGCTTAAACGAGTAACCATCGAAAGTGCTGCAGAAGCAGACCGTGTATTTAGTATGCTGATGGGTGATGACGTGGCTCCACGCCGCGAATTCATTGAAACGCACGCTAAATATGCGAAAATAGACGTGTAAAAACTGCCAAATTGTGAATAAACCAGCTTAAAATCTGCACAATACAGCCTGTTAACTTATGGCTAGATTGTAGAAATTAGCTAGCTTGTGGTAGCAATTCGGTTGCTCATTAACTAACCCAACAAAATTTGAACAAATGGACACTTCAAAAATGATTAAAGCATATTGCCTTAAGACTAAAGAAAAAAACGTTCCAATGCAAGATGCAGTAGTTACTAAAACTGCTCGTGGTGGATACATGGCTGCTGGTCATGATGGCAAAGGAAATAAAATGGCTGCTATCTTAGGTGAAGCAAAAGCTTTACAAGCAATTGCTGATGGCGTTGCTACAAAAGGATTCTAGTTTAGATTTTTTCTATCATAGAAAATATAAAAAAACCTGTCAATTGGCGGGTTTTTTTATGTTTATGCAGAAGCATCGTTTGCAGCAGCAGTTTGCGGAATTACGCCCTTGTGCATGAGCGTTAAAAAGCGGAGCATGGCTTCCATATCATTTACTTGATCTACTACAAGCATAAATAATTTACCTACTTGTTTGAGACGCGCTTTGTTGGTGCCCGTTTGTAAATAGTCAAGCACTTTTTTAAATAGTTCCGATTCAAAATACGGAGAGTCGGGTCTATTGATAAAATAACAGCGTAATGTGTTTTCTTTTAAGGTCATTTTTTCGAAACCTAAATCTACTGCAAGCCAGCGGCACTGCACGGTTGTAAACAAATCGGTAACCTGCGGAGGTAGTGCACCAAAGCGGTCTACGAGTTCTTTGTTAAATTCGTCTAGATCCTTATCTGTTTCACAATTATCTAATCTAGTATATAAACTAAGGCGCTCTGCAATACTTTCTACATAAGAATCTGGAATTAATATTTCTAAATCAGTATCGATGGTGCAGTCTTTAACAAAATCGTCCTGCTTACTAATTTCTTCTTTAAATAAATCTTTAAAGGAACTGCGCTTTAATTCGCGCACGGCTTCCTCTAAAATTTTCTGGTACATTTCAAAACCTATTTCGGCCATAAACCCACTCTGATCGCCACCTAATAAATTACCTGCACCACGTATGTCTAAATCACGCATCGCAATCTGAAACCCACTACCTAAATCGGTAAACTGCTCCAGTGTTTGTAAACGCTTACGTGAATCGGAAGGCAGCGTACTCATTGGTGGCGCTAATAAATAACAAAACGCTTTTTTATTACTACGCCCTACACGCCCACGAAGCTGGTGCAAATCCGATAAACCAAAATGATGCGCATTGTTTACAATAATGGTATTGACGTTAGGGATGTCTACCCCACTCTCTACAATATTGGTACAAACCAGTACGTCGTACTTTTTATCTATAAAATCCAAAATACGTTCTTCTAATTCGTGTCCTTCTAACTGTCCATGCGCAAATCCAATGCTTAAATCAGGACAAAGACCCTGAATAAGCGCGCACATTTCTGGAAGGCCCTGCACCCTGTTATGAATAAAAAACACCTGGCCACCACGCTCTGTTTCATAATAAATGGTGTCTCTAATAGTGTCGTCATTAAATACCTGAACCTCCGTTTGAATGGGTTGCCTGTTTGGCGGTGGCGTATTGATGATACTTAAATCACGCGCTCCCATTAAACTAAATTGAAGGGTACGTGGAATAGGCGTGGCAGTAAGCGTTA
>JBEITL010000011.1:0-12794 GCA_040374915.1 Sediminibacterium sp.
CCCAATAATCCTACGGGAAATTCTATGGAGCGTGCATCTATCGAAATGGTGCTTAATAATTTTAATGGTATCGTTGTTATTGATGAAGCCTACATTAATTTTTCGAAACAAAAATCTTTTATTCAGGAGTTACAAGACTATCCAAATTTAGTGGTGTTGCAAACCTTAAGTAAAGCTTGGGGACTGGCTGGTTTACGACTTGGTATGACATTTGCTTCTGAAGCCATTATAGATATTTTAGATAAAGTAAAGCCTCCGTATAATATCAATACCGCAACCCAAGAGCTTGTGTTAAAAGCATTAGAAGAAGTAGGGCAGGTAAACGATATGATTAAAATTATTGTAGACATGCGGGAGGCGCTAGCGAATGTATTTAGAAAAATGCCTACCGTAGAAATTGTATATCCTTCCGATGCAAATTTTTTACTCGTTAAAATAGCAGATGCCAGGGCGGTATATGACTTTTTGTTAACGCAGCAAATAGTAGTTAGAGACCGCAGTAGCGTGGAACTTTGTGAAAACTGCCTCCGAATTACCATTGGTACCGAAAAAGAAAACACTTTGTTAGTAGACGCCATGCAGGCCTGGTATAACAGGTAAACAAAATGGCCATTACGTTCAAATAATAATTATATTAGGGTTCTATTTATACAACAATTAATACACTATGAAAAAAGTTACTCAAATTTCGGGTTTGTCAAGCTTATTTATTTTGCTACTGCTTGTATCTACTAGCACCTATTCACAAAAAATAAAGCCGGATGCAGACAATGCAGGTTTAACCTTGCCTGCAGGTTTTGCTGCATTAAAAGTGGCAGACAATGTAGGACGTACAAGACATATTGCGGTAAACAAGCAAGGTGCTATTTATGCAAAACTTGAAAGACTGGATAATGGAAAAGGGATAGCTGTTTTAAAAGATACTGATGGTGATGGACGTGCAGAAACTAAAACAACATTCGCAAATTATATTGGTACGGGTATCGCCATCAAAGGCAACTATTTATATGCTGCTTCTAATAAAGAAGTCTTTAAATATGCGTTAAATGCTAATGGTGATATAGTCGATGAAAATGCAGCCGCTACTATTGTAACTGGGCTTGTAGATAAAGGTCAGCACAATTCAAAATCTATTACACTAGACAATGCGGGTAATGTTTATGTGAATATTGGTGCGCCTTCTAATGCATGTCAAGAAAAAGACCGTACCAAAGGTTCGATGGGTATGATGCCTTGTCCAATACTAGATTCGGCAGGTGGTATTTGGCAGTTTAAAGTGGATCAGTTAAATCAAACTTATGCAACAGGTGTACGTTATGCAACAGGACTTAGAAACGTGGTAGGGCTTGATTGGAACAATCAACTCAATCAATTGTTTGTGACACAGCATGGTAGAGATATGCTCAACAATTTATACCCAGATTTATATGACACCACAGTTAGCGCCGAGCTACCTTCAGAAACGATGTATGCGATTAATAAAGGAGACAATGCAGGTTGGCCTTATATTTATTACGATCATTTTAAAGGGAAAAAAATGATGGCGCCAGAATATGGTGGTGATGGCGTTAAAACAGTGGATGACAAATATATCAATCCGGCTATGGCGTTTCCTGCGCATATGGCGCCAAATGGCTTACTGTTTTATACTGGTAATCAATTTCCGGCTCGTTACAAGAATGGCGCGTTTATTGCGTTTCATGGCTCATGGAATAGATCTCCACTTCCACAAGAAGGCTACTATGTTGTTTTTGTACCTTACGAAAACGGAAAACCAACAGGTAAGTGGGAAGTATTTGCCAACGGATTTTCTGGAAAATCAGTGGTTAAAAATCCACGTGATGCCCAACACCGTCCTTGTGGTTTAGCAGAAGGGCCTGATGGTTCTTTGTATGTATCTGATGATGTGAAAGGAACGATTTATAGAATTATGTATCAAAAATAATAAAGCATGCAGCGCATTTATATAACGTTCGTTGTTGTATTCTTATTTGTTGCGGGTGCATCAGCGCAAAGTAGTAATAAACTGGTGGCAGTAAGTATTGCGCGCGGCAAAACAGTATACTTGCAGCGTTGTATGGTATGCCATCAAGCAGATGGAGGTGGTGTTCCAAAACTCAACGCACCATTAGATGCATCGACTGCCGTTAATGGATCTGACATATCTAAACTGATAAAATATATTGTAAAAGGTTTCAACGACCGTATCGAAATTGATGGTGAATTTTATGAAAACGCTATGCCTGCGGCCGCAGATTTAACGGATCAGCAAATTGCAGACGTACTCACTTTTATTAGAAGTAGTTGGTCTAATAAAGCAGGGCCTGTTACAGTTACGCAGGTCAAACAAACAAGAAGTAAATTAAAATAGAGATTTAAACAAGCGGCATGAAGCGGATTTTATTTATTGATAGAGATGGTGTGATTTTACAAGAACCGCCGCAAGATTTTCAGGTTGATAGCACAGATAAAACAAGCTTTGTGCCGGGCGCCATTGTGGGGCTATCAAATATTGCCGCTTCGCTAGATTATTATAAAGTAATGGTGACCAACCAGGATGGACTTGGTACACCATCCTATCCGGAAGATACTTTTTATCCCTTTCAAAATTTAATGCTTCGTACGCTCGAAGGGGAAGGGTTTACCTTTGATGAAGTCATTATTGATAAAACCTTTGCACACGAAAATGCACCTACGCGTAAGCCGGGCACGGGCTTACTTACGCATCTGATTAATAATCCGGCTTACGATTTGAGTAACTCATTTGTTATTGGCGACCGCTACACCGATATACAACTGGCCAAAAACCTAGGTTGTAAAGCCATATATTTTAAAAGTGATTTGCACCCGCTTACACCGGAGCAGGATCAAGACTTACGCAGCACCATCGCGCTTGAAACAAGCAGCTGGAAAGAAATTTATAGTTTTTTAAAACTAGGTCTTCGAAAAGTGAGCCATGCACGAAACACCAACGAAACAAAAATACAAGTAGAATTAAACCTTTCAGGATCTGGTATAGCCAACATACATACAGGCCTCGGTTTTTTTGATCATATGCTCGAGCAAATTGCGCGTCACGGAAATATTGATTTAGCTATCACCACTAAAGGGGATTTACACATTGATGAGCACCACACCATTGAGGATACTGGACTAGCGCTTGGCGAAGCGTTTGCTTTGGCGCTGGCCGACAAGCGCGGGATGGAGCGTTATGGTTTTGCTTTACCTATGGATGAAGCAGAAGCCAAAGTGTTGATTGATTTTGGTGGCAGAAACTGGCTTGTATGGGACGCTAGTTTTAAAAGAGAAAAAATAGGAGAGATGCCAACAGAAATGTTTTTCCATTTCTTTAAATCTTTTTCGGACGCAGCCAAATGTAATTTAAACATTAGTTGCGCTGGCGATAACGAGCATCATAAAATAGAAGCTATTTTTAAAGCATTTGCAAAAGCGATTAAAATGGCCGTTAAGCGTGATCCATTCTCCAATCACTTGCCTTCTACAAAAGGGGTACTTTAGGTCAAGGCGTGATTTACATTTACTGTAAAATGCTCGTGTTGTTGATTTTGTCTAAAATTTTATGGGCTACTTCCATTGCTAAATAACCATCAATTTCACTTACAACCGTAGGTTTGTTATTTACAATCGCATCAACAAATGATTCAAGTTCTAATTTAATAGCGTTAAGTGGTTCGATGCTAGGATTGGCTATAGCAATGGTCTTTTTGCCATTAGGGGTATCAATATCAAAAGAAAAAACATCTTTATCTTCTGGTTGTTTTAACTTAATGATTTCTGTTTTCTTTTCTAATAAATCAATGCCAATGTAAGCGTCTTTTTGAAACAGTCTTACTTTGCGCATTTTTTTCATCGAAATTCTACTGCTCGTTAAGTTTGCAACACAACCATTGTTGAATTCAATTCTAACATTGGCAATATCCGGCGTGTCGGTCATTACGGCTACACCACTTGCTGATATTGATTTTACATCTGATTTTACCAGACTTAAAATAATATCAATATCATGAATCATTAAATCTAAAATCACACTTACCTCGGTGCCTCTTGGATTGAATTGTGCCAATCTGTGCACTTCAATAAACATAGGATTAAGGTTGAGTTCCTTTAGTGCTAAATATGCAGGGTTAAAACGTTCTACATGTCCCACTTGCATTTTAACCCCAGCTTCTCTCACCATGTTTACTAAATCTTTACCTTCTTGTAAAGTATGGGCTAGTGGTTTTTCTACAAATACATGCTTGCCTTTTCGGATCGCCATCATACAAACTTCATAATGCAAATCGGTGGGTGTGATTACGTCAATGATATCACATGCTTCAATTAATTTTTCTTCATCAGAAAATCTTTTAAGGCCATGCGTGTTCATAACTTCATTGGCATTGTCATTATTTGGATCAAAAAAGCCAACAATTTTTACACCTTCAATTTCTTTCCAATTGCTGATATGAAATTTTCCTAAATGACCTACGCCAAAAATCCCTACTTTAAGCATCTATGATAATTTGGCGTAAAGGTAGGCAAACGGGGTCCTTTAACGGCCTAGGCATCGCTTATGTGGATATTTTACCTTTTTTTCTTAGCTGGAGCCTTTTTAGCTGGTGTTTTCTTCTTTGAAGCGACGGCCTTTTTTTTGGTTGATTTACTGCTTTTCTTGACCGGTTTTTTCTTTTTGCTACTTGATACTTTACCTTTTTTAGACCTCTTAGATTTGCTAACTGTCTTCTTTTCTACAACATCATTTGGGGGCGAAGTAGTTGGATAAGTATTCGATTTTAAGTCATTTTTATCAAAAATGACGGTTTCAGATTTAAGTTGTTGGGTTGATAAATCAATTAAAAGTTGAGGGTCAATTGCAATGCCTTTATACCTGGTTTCAAAATGTAAATGAGGGCCAGTTGAATGTCCGGTAGAACCTCCTAAGCCAATTAATTCGCCACTTTTTACAAATTGATTTTCTGAAACCTTGATACTGTTTAAATGTCCATATAAAGTTTCTAATCCATTATTATGTCTTATGACAATACAATTGCCATAACCTCCTGAATTTGATTTTGCATAGCGAACAATACCATCAAATGCTGCTACAACTGTATCTCCAAAATTCAGGCTTAGGTCCAACCCTTGATGTTGTTTCCCCCACCTGTAACCAAATACCGAATTCATTCTTCCATACCATGTTAATGTAAACTTTTCGTCATTTTTAACTAAGTTAAATACAATTTCATCAGTCGTGTCGGTCAGGGATTTTTGTGAAAATAAAATGGCGTTAGACCAATCGCTGGTATAAATAGGGTCATTGGAAAGTAAATAATCTGACAAATAAAATGAACTATCTTTTGGTATTCCTGGGTTTGCAGCCCATGTTTTTTTAGTTAAGTAAATAGATCTCTGGATGGGTCTTTTATATTTTGCTGTGGTTTTTTTTCTACTCTTTAAAGCACTTCTCTTTTTGACTTGAGTTTTACTTCTACTTTTACTCGTCCTCTTTTTTTGCTGCGAAAAACCGTCTTGCGTTGCAAGGCAAAGTGCAAAGCATAACGTTGCGGCAAGTATACTTTTATTTAAAATTGATATTAAACGCATTATTTAATTTATAATTAAATACAAAAGGCACAAGATACTGAAATCAACTAAAAATTTAGTTAAGAAGGCTCTAAAATTACGGAGGCCGCTGTAAGCGGCCTCCGTAGGGCAAAATTTCTCAAACTTCTGCTATCTTATTGATACCTAATGAGGGTTACATTTCCTTGTCTTATTACTGGCTTGTTGTTGTAGTCAAACCCTTGAATAATCCAAGTATATGTTTCCATAGGTTGATTTACTCCATTTGAGGTTCCATCCCAATATTTACTCATGTCAGATGTTGTAAATACCTCGTGACCAAACCTGTCATATATTTTAAAGTATTTAATAGCTGTAACACCTACATAAATTGGTTTGAAAATTGTATTATCTTTATTATTACTTGCAGGTGTAAATGCCCTTGGTAAGAAAATGTCTGTTCCTGGGAATCCCCAAATTTCTTGCCTATCATTAATTGTACATCCCGCCGAGTCTATAATTGTTATCTTATAGATTGTTTTTGGATGTTGCACATTTATAGTAACACATCTACTACTAATTGGATTAATGTCGGTGCTTGGAGACCATGTATATTTATCACCACCTGGAAGTGCGCACAAACTTTGTGCTACATTATACTGTAAGTATTTAATGGCGTATACAGAGTCTCTTCTTCTATCTATAATTTTAAGTGGCACCGTAATTGAATCTTGTAAGTAAGGACAAAGGTTGCCGCTTACGACTAATTGAACAGGGAACGTGCCTGTGCGTTTATATATGTGTACCGGATTTGTTGCACTGCTAAATGAGTTGTCTCCAAAATTCCATTTCCAAGATCCTAATCTATCCGCATAGCCAGCAACACTTGAATCTCTGAAGAAAATAGGGGTTTCAACACAATAGTTTTCGATACCAAATTTAGCTTTAGGATATCCAATAACAGTTACAGAATCCACAAATGTAGAAGTCATACAAGAACTATCTGCTCTCACTGTTAGGCGAACCCCAAACTTGCCGGCAAATTTAAATCGGTGGGTTGGGTTGGCGGTATAGTTAAGCGGAATACCATCCCCAAAATCCCATGTGTAAGAGATAAATTTGGTACTACCATATCCAAGTGTTGATGTATTTACAAATGGTATGGAATCAGTTAAACAAATTTGTTTAGGCATTACAAATGCTGCTTTTGGTGAACCGTAAACAATTAATTGTTTAATTAATGGAAGCGATGTACAGCCTTCATTATTGGTAACAGTTAGTGTTATAAAATATTTACCTGGTTTTCTAAATACATGTGTTGGACTTTGCAGTGTTGAACTATTTCCGTCTCCAAAATTCCAATTCCAATTTCTTATTGTTGTTGGAGCGTAGGTAGTAGATAGGTCAGTGAATTTAACTTGAATGGTATCCATACAACTTACAGTGTCACTCATGTTAAAGGATGCAATTGGGGCATCAATAAGAAGTGGATAGGTAACCGAATCTTTTAAGTTCGGGCAAGCAAGTCCGCTCACAAGTAATTTAACATTGTAGGTTTTTAAACTACTAAATCTTTGTGTTGGACTTGGTTGGCTGCTAAAGCTTCCATTGTCAAAAGTCCATCTCCATGCACCTAGTGTGTCTGCAAAACCAACTTTTGAAGTGTCAATAAAGTTTACAGGGCTGTTCACACAATTAAATTGATGTCTAAAACCTGCTTTAGGGAAACCTGCTACGGTTATCGTATCATAAATGGTAGAGGTCGTACAAGAGCTGTCTGCTTTTACTTTAAGCGATACAATAAAGATGCCTGGTTTTGTGAATACGTGACTAGGGTTAGCATTTGTATTTATACTTGAGCCATCACCAAAGTTCCATTCAGATGCAAAGTTTGTAGTTCCATGGCCTAAAACGGTATTATTTATAAATCTGATGGTATCAGTTTGACAAACTTTTTTAGGCATTGTAAATCTTGCTCTAGGGGAACCATATACGACCAATCTTTTTCTAGTTGGTAATGAGGAACAACCTTCGTTATTCGTTATCACTAACGATATCGTGTAAGTGCCTGGTTTATTATAAAAATGAGATGGGTTTTGGCTATTTGAAGTAATACCATCTCCAAAATCCCATGACCAACCAGTAATTGTTTCAGGTGTTCTAGGAATAGATTGATCTTTAAATCTAATGGTTACAGAGTCGATGCAACTAGTTGTATCGCTCATACTAAACACTGCAGTAGGAAGTGCTTTTGCATCTAATTGAACTAAAGCAGAGTCTACACAACCGTTAACGGTTGTTGCTACTTGTTTAATATAATAACTCACTAAATTTCCGGTAATATTTGGTGGTACCAATACTTTAGGACTTGTTGCTGTTGCAGAAGGGAAGAACAATAGTGGGTTACCAGTAGGGGTCGTATATGACCATACTTTGGCAGTAGGAACATTGCTTGTTTGATCGGTTAATTGCAATGTGATTTCACCGCATACAAGTGTATTGCTTATTGCAAACTTCACATTTGGCCTTCTGTACAATGAAATATTTGTTGTTGTGTCTGCCTTACAGCCATTGATGGATGTAGCTGTTAATTTGACTGCATATATGGTATCAATATTGCCAGGGTTATCACCAAATTGGAGCTGGAATCGTTTATTGGTACTTGTTGGCAATACTTGTAAACCAGATGGTTTATTGAGTGTCAAATTTGTAACAGCCCATGCAGTATTGTAAACATTGTTTTTTGCTACGACACTCTCCGTTACAAAGTTTTTAAATCCAACAGGGTTGCCGCATATCTCTTTAGTTGTAACAGTAAAGTTTGCAGCAGGGGCCGGATAAATTGTTATCTTTTTAGTAACACTATCATTACAGCCAGTGCCAGTAAAGGTTGTAACGAGTTTCACATACAAGATGGAGTCTGATACATTTGAATTATTTCTAAATATGAATGTAGGACTATTCAAGTTTGTGACTTTGCTGTCATTGACATACCAATCGTAAATTAAGCCAGCCGTTTGATTGTTATTACCATAATAGCTTGTATTTGTAAATGCTAGTGGTAGGTTGGAGCAAATGGTAGAATCGGCTGTTACATTTGCTTTTACACTATTTGGCCTAGTAATTACTTGTCTTGAGAAAATGTCTTGTGTACAACCCCATTTGCTATAGGCAATGAGTTGAAGTGTTACTGTGTCACTTTCATTTTGAATAACATAATCTGGCGCTAGTACTGAGCTGTCATAGTTGGCAAGTAAAAATCCAAACCTGTCATATATACGCCACTCGTATCTCCAAATATCATTGGCTTCAGGAAAATCTTGTACTTTAATGTGGTCTCTAATTTTAAATGGCGCACATCCTAAAGTATCTGTATTAAAGAAGGCCCTTGCATTTGGATGAACCGTAATTTGCTGAATTGCCGTTGTGTCTAAACATCCTTGAGGATTGCTCACAAATAATCTAACTGTATACACACTGTCTTTTACACCTGTATTTGTAAATGTGTAGGTTAAATTTTGGGCGCTTGTATTGAGTCTAACTATATTGTCTCTTCTTACTTCCCAGCGTGATGTAATGGCATTGATGCCCAATCCATTTTTAGGGTCAGAGGTGTTTCTAAATGTTTTGGTCCAAGGTCCACAACTATCAATTTTTCCTACAATAAATGAAGCAGTTGGTTTAGGATGAATGGTAATAAATCTATTTAAAGAGTCAATACAATCACCAAATCCTTTCACTGTAACCGTTTGTTTTACCTTGTATGCAATTGAATTTGCTGTATTGTTTACTGGGAATATAACATACGGGTTATTGGCATTTGCATTGAATAACGATAAACCACCTGTTGGTAATACTGTCCATTGTCTATTTAAAGAATCGTTCGGGAAATTAATGGTGTTATCAGTTGGATTAACAATATAAATACCACAGCCTTCAACTGGTATGGTAAAGTCTACGTTAGGTCTTCTACGAATCTTTATTGATTTTGTAAGTGTATCAATACAGCCGTTTACCGTGTAAATCATCATATTGATATTGTAGCTTGTATCTACAGTGCCCTTTGCGTCTTTAAACTTAAAATTAGGTTTTGCAGCTATAAATGGAGCAGTGGTAGAATCAATGATAATGGCTCTGGCAGTATCAAACAAGTTATTGTACGTAACCGACCACTTGTATTGTGGAACAGTTCCATTTTTAAACAAGGAGCTATTATTGATACTAGAATTTACGCCATTAATAGTGGTACAAACTTCATCGGCTTTGTCAATGGTAAAAATCGCTTTTGGTTTTGGATACACGATTAAATTACCGACACTGCTACTGTCTTTACAGCTATTGATTGTTTCAGATACGACTAGTTTAATTGTATAAATAGTGTCTCTTGTGTTGCTATTATTTATTAAATTAAATGTGCCTGGCACCTGTGCATTGCTTAGTAACGAGCCATTTGCATACCATGCATAGCGCAGGGTACTTGTAGTTCTATTAGGCCCAATGTAACTCGTATTAACAGCCTGTGTACTTAGCATCGTACAGCTATTTTGTGGCGCTACTGTAAAGTTTACAATTGGATTTTGATAGGTGTATACAATTCTGTTTACAGAGTCTGGTCTACAACCATATAAGCTATTTACTTTTAGTGCAATGAGTAACGTGTCATCTGCATTTGTGATTGTATAATTTGGTGGTGTTGGACTTACTGTATTGGATAAAATGTTTCCACGCTTATCTCTAATAGTCCATTTATACGATGAAAATAAATTAATGGTTGGATCCGGAGAAGGGTCTGTTTTATTGACAACATTTAAGGAGTTAATCGCATTAAATGGAGCACAAGCAGCGGTCGTTCCTATTGTTAAATCTATTCTTGCATCTGGATGAACCGTAATGGTATCTCTATAGGTATTTAAACAACCATTTGGTGATTTAGCGGTAAGTGTAATTGGATATAAGCTATCTCTGATACCTGTATTTGTGAAGGTATAATTTACCTGTGTGGTATAGTTGGTGTTAATTAAACTATACACTGGAACTGCACCACCATTTCTTAAAATATCAATTCCCCAGGTAAATGTACCATTGGTTAATGGATTACTATTTACAGATGAGTTATTGATAAGTCTTCTGGTTGTAGGTCCGCAATCGGCTCTGAGTCCGTCTATGCTAAAATTAGCAATTGGTAATGGATCAATGGTTACAGAAATACTTTGTTGATTGGTACAACCATTTGCTGTGAGGGTATATAAATAATTTACAACAATCGGATTTGGTGAAGTATTGATAAGCGTTTCGCTGATCGCACCAGTTCCAGTTGTCGCCGGGTTAGATATACCTGCAATGTTTGCTCTTGTCCAAGCATAGGTTGTTCCAGTAGTTGCACTGTTTGGATTATAGTAGAAAGGAGTTCCACTACACTGTGCAGGGTTAATGAGTAGACTAGTTAATTGTGGTGTTGGATTCACAATCACATTTACAGTTTGCGTGTTAGGACAGCCATAGGTTGTGAGTGCAAATGAATATGGTACTGTAATTCGGTTAGGTGTCGTGTTGATGAGGGTTTCATTAATAACACCCGTTCCAGTACCTGCTGTATTGCTAATACCCGCTATTGTATTTCTTGTCCAAACCCAGCTTACCCCGTCTGTTGGACTAATAGGGTTGTAGCTAAAGTTGGTTGCATTACAAATTGCAGCTGGTGTAAGTGTAGAAGTTAAGATTGGCTTAGGACTTACCGTAATTTCTACATTAAATGGAGCCCCTACGCATCTTCCAGCTGTTCCAGCAGTTGGCGTTACGATATATGTTAAAAGCCCTTGCGAATTACTATTGTTAGTGAGTAGTTGTGAGATATTTGATACAGCACTTATCTGTGCTGTTCCACCAGAAATAGCACCTAGTGGATTACTTGTTGGAGCAGTATTCCAAGTATATGTTGTACTTGCTGGCACAATCAAATTACCACCATTTTCAGGCGTAATACTAAAAGTGGCGTTACTACAAATGGTTTGGGTTTGAGTAGCAATTACAGGTTTTGGATTAACCGTTACTGTAACTAAGAATGTTGCGCCAACACACTGGCCTATTGCGCCAGATTTTGGCGTAACGGTGTAGGTAATTTGTTGCGCAACGTTGGTGTTATTCGTAAGTGTTTGGCTAATGGATGTTTGATAAATATTTACATCAGATTGCCCTGTGATATTTGAATTGTTAGTGCTTACAAACCATTTATAAGTGGTATTAGCTGGAATAATAGTAGAGCCGCCATTGGTTAATGCAACATTAAAGGCACTACCACTACAAATATCTCTTGTTTGATTTCCAATAACTGGTTTCGCATTTACAGAAACTACAACATTAAATGGATTTCCAATACAATTACCTGCTGCACCTGATTTTGGAAAAACATTATAGGTTAGTGTTGCGGCTGCATTGGTTGTATTGGTTAATTGCTGGCTAATAAGATTAGCAGCTGTTGTTTGTGTTGCCCATCCTGTTACTGCGCCAGGAGGATTACTTACAGGAATATTCCAGGTGTATGTTGTATTGTTTGGCACAATACCATCAACACTATTTACGGGAGTAACTGTAAATGTCTCCTCACTACAAATGGTTCTTGCTTGCGCAGTAATATCAGGTTTTGGATTGACTGTTATAACTGCTGTAAAGTTTGCACCTGTGCAGCTACCAGCGATAGGCGTTACTGTATAAGAAATTGTAGCTGGTGCATTGGTAATATTATTTAGTGATTGACCTACCGAAGTTGTTGCTACCAATTGTGCGCTTTGTCCAGTAATGGATCCTACCGGATTGTCAACTGGATTAGCCCATGTATACCTTGTTGTTGAAGGCACAATCCCATCGATAAGATTTGCAGGAGCGATATTAAATGGAGTGCCACTACATACAGTTTGTGCTTGTGCTGCTGTAATTGACGGTTGTGGATTCACAAGCACAGATACTGTGAATGTAGCACCAGGACAAGCCCCTGCTTCACCAGATACTGGCGAAACTCTATAAGATACCGTTTGTGGTATGTTGGATGTATTAACTAGTGTTTGGCTAATATTATTTCTACTTGTTAGTACATCTGATTCGCCAGTGACATTTGGATTATCAATAACAGTCCAAGTGTATGTTGTATTTGCTGGAACAATTCCGTTTGTACCATTAGCAGGAGTAAGTGTAAATGTTTCGCTACTACAAATGGTAGCAGACATGGCCGTTATAGC
>JBEITL010000231.1:0-2327 GCA_040374915.1 Sediminibacterium sp.
GATTAAATCTATTAAAGTATTGGTAAAACCAAATTGGGCGTTGGTGTTTTTTCCTTTAGAAGTAATGCGCGGGTTTCTGATCAGTCCATAATACGCTCTATAAATAAGGGCGAGCGCATCCAACAAAAAAAGTTTTTTAGCCATGGTGTAAAGTTACAAAAAACCCCGGCGATTTGCCGGGGTTTTGATAAGCTATTAAGTGGTTTATTTAATCTCGTATTTGTGTTTGTAACGCTCATACAACTGCTTGTGTTTGCTTGTAATAGCAACCGCGCGTCCTTGTATAAATGCATCTGTAACAATACTAGATTTCATATCTAATATATCGCCTTCGCTGATAACAATGTTAGCGTCTTTACCTACTTCGAGGGTACCAGTTTTATCTGCTACACCTAAAATTTTTGCAGCATTTAAGGTAATGGCTTGAAGGGCGCCTTCTTTACCTAAACCATATGCAGCAGCGGTTCCAGCGTTAAACATTAGGTTTCTACCACGGTTTTGAGGATCATCATCATTTAAACAAAACAACACGCCCGCTTTTTGTAAAACGCTTGCTGCTTTATAAGGCTGATCAACATCATCATCATCGGTGGTTGGTAAACTATGTTCTTGTGTTAAGATAACAGCAATGTTATTGGCTTTTAAAAGATCAGCAATTTGCCAACTTTCACTAGCGCCAACTAAGACTACATCAAAACCAAATTCTTTAACAAAATCAATCGCTACAATCATTTGTTTTACCTGATCGCAATGCACAAATAATTTTTGTGTGTGGTTAAATAAACCTTTGGTTGCTTCTAGTTTTAAATTGATTTGTTTGTCGGCACCTTTTTGATGATAGGCTTTCGCTTCTCTAAAAATGGCTTTTACGCTTTCGATTTTATCTAGCGCTTCTTTGATGGGATCGCCCGCTGGAGCGCCAGCACCAAAACCTCTACCGCCACCAAAACCACGTCCACCACCTCTTGATAACAAGCTAGGCATGTAAAAATGCATGCCCATGTCTGTTTTATAAGCTGCGTCTTCGTAGTTCCATGCATCTAATTGTACCACAGATGACTGACCAGCAATGAGCTGACCACCCGGCACGGTGTGTGCTAGTAAAATACCGTT
Source organism: Sediminibacterium sp. (assembly GCA_040374915.1). Classification (GTDB taxonomy): domain Bacteria; phylum Bacteroidota; class Bacteroidia; order Chitinophagales; family Chitinophagaceae; genus Sediminibacterium. The sequence continues at coordinate 1,114 of JBEITL010000231.1, forward strand.
AAGTCTTAGGGTATTAACAACAATCGACTCTGCTTTATACGCTGCAATGCTGCGTACGCTTGGGTTAAACTCACCAATCTCGTTGATATCGGTGCTTCCTCTAACGCCAGTGATTTCTTGTAAACCTAAATTAGAAGATGGTAAAATTAAGCCCGGATATACCTGCTTGCCTTTTGCATCGATGGTATTTTCTGCTTTTGGCGCAGCGGCTGCGTCACCCGCATAAACAATTTTTCCATTGTCAAATACAACGGTTCCGTTTTCTATTACCTGTCCATTGCCTACGTGCACAGTGGCACCTACAATGGCTGTTTTTTTACTTTGTTTTGCGGCTGGGTAAACATCATCTTGTGCAAATACTGCAGCAGTGAATGATACGAGCGCGCCAAGTGTAACTATTATTTTTTTCATGTCGCTACAGTTTATTTGTTTTCGTTCTGGTTTGCTTCTTCTTCACCTTCTATTTCAAGCATACCTAATTTATGTGAGTGGTCGTTGCAAATATGTACTTCCTTAAAGCTTGGAGCTGCTGGTACGGTTGGTCTTCCCGCTCTTTTTTCGCCCGCCATTTTAGCCACCAATCGGCTACGTTCTGCTTGCACTTGCTTGCGCATTTGTGCATCTTTTTCGCGGTCAAAATAAATAACACCATCCACCATTGTTTTTTCTGCTTTCGCATAAATACTTAATGGATTATCGCTCCATACTACAAGGTCAGCGTCTTTACCTGCTTTAATACTTCCTACTTTACTATCAACGTGCAACATTTTAGCTGGGTTGATGGTCACCATTTTAATAGCTTCCTCTTCTGTGAGGCCACCATATTTTACGCTCTTTGCAGCCTCTTGATTTAAGCGGCGCGCCATTTCTGCATCATCAGAATTGATAGCAACATTTAAACCCACTTTTGTCATAATAGCAGCGTTGTAAGGGATGGCATCTGTAACCTCCACTTTATACGCCCACCAATCAGAAAACGTTGATGCAGCTACACCGTGTGCTTTCATTTTATCGGCTACTTTATAACCTTCTAAAATGTGCGTGAACGTGTTTATTTTAAAACCATACTTTTCTGCAATGCGCATGGTTGCTGTGATTTCACTTTGCACATATGAGTGACAAGTAATGAAACGCTTTTTGTTCATGATTTCTACAAGCGCATCTAATTCTAGATCGCGTCTAGTAGCTGGGTTTTTTGCAAGTGCTGCTTCGTA
>JBEITL010000106.1:0-5320 GCA_040374915.1 Sediminibacterium sp.
CACGGTTGGGCTTCAACCCCTAAAAGATTTAAGTTTTAGTAAAGGCGATTTTTCGTTGGTGCAAAATACAAGCGGCCAAACATGGGGCCTGTCGCTTATCAATAGCAAATTACTATTAGGGCACCATGAAGGCGCTTTTTATGTAAACAATAATATAGCTACTTCCTTTTCAAGTAAACCAGGTTTTTGGAATTTCACGCCACTTGGTAATATGTCACCTGCAAGTATTGTTGTTGGCGGTACATATAGAGGCCTTACCATTTTTGACGCCAAGGCAAATCAGCTCTTTCAAACACTTGATATTCCAAATTTCGTAGAGTCCTCTAGGTATGTCACCATTGATGCCGAAGAAAATATATGGGTTTCACACCCTTACCATGGTGTCTATAAAATAGAAAAAAATATTGATGGGAAGTATACCACCAAACAATACCAGAAAAAAGAAGGACTACCCGCTTTACTAAACAATCATATCTATAAAATAAAAAATAGAATTGTAGTTGGTACAGAAAACGGAGTGTACGAATACAACATAGAAAAAGACAAATTTGAACCCGCCTCAAGTTATACGTCACTCATAGGCAATCAAAGTATTCGTTATTTAAAAGAAGACAAAGAAGGAAATATCTGGTTTATTCACGAAAAAGTACTGGGTGTGATTGATTATACAGGCAATCAACCCCAGGTCATTTACATTCCTGAACTGAGTGCAAAAATGCTAAGTGGTTTTGAATACATATATGCCATAGATGGCAGCAACATATTCTTAGGGGGCGAAAAAGGATTTTATCATATCAATTATGAAAAATATAAAAAGCTAGGACCTGCATTAAATGTTCAAATCAGATCGGTGCACATTATTGATAACCTAGACAGTACTTTATTTGGGGGTTACTTTAAAAATGTAAATGAAAATCAAGTACAAGATGCAACAAACATCCCCCAGGTTGCCTACCGCTTTAAAACCATGCATTTTGATTATACCTCTGTTGCATTTGGCTATCAAAACAATTTAGAATACAGTTATAGACTAAAGGGCTTTGAAAATAATTGGTCTGCGTGGACTAAAAGAAATGAAAAAGAGTATACCAATTTAGTGCCAGGCAGCTATACGTTTGAAGTAAAAGTTAGAAACAACCTAGGCAATGAATCCGCTGTATCTAGCTATCAATTTAAGATTGATGCGCCATGGTATCGAACATTATTTGCTTATCTACTTTATTTTATTGCTATCGGATTTGGCGTTTATAAACTTCATATTTACCAACGTAAAAAGTTTAAAGCGCAACAACAAAAATATGAGCAGGAGCAGCAGCGTTTAAGATATATCCACGAGCTAGAAATCAATAAATCAGAAAGTGACTTAGTGACACTTCAAAATGAAAAGCTAGGCGTAGAAATTGAATATAAAAATTCTGAACTGGCTTCTTCTGCGATGCATATTGTAAAAAAAGGCGAGCTGCTTACTAAAGTTAAAAGTGAATTAGGCAGTATTATAAAAAAGATTGACAATGAATATGCCATTACCGAATTAAAAAAGATGGTTAAGGCACTCAATGAAGACGAAAATTTAGACCAAGAATGGGAGTACTTTACCAAACATTTTGATAAAGTACATTCTGATTTTATTATCAAACTCAAAGAAAAACATAGCAATATTAGCAACAACGAACTTAAGCTATGCGCTTATTTAAGAATGAACCTGTCCACCAAAGAAATCGCTCAACTTATGAATATATCTGTGCGTGGCGTAGAAATTAGCAGGTACCGACTTCGCAAAAAACTAAACCTAGCAACAGATACCAATTTATTTGATTACCTCATTAGTATTGGATAAAATAGCTATTTCATTGGGCCATGCAATGGTTTGACCAGTTGATAACCAAGATGGCATAACAGCGCTTCGTTCTTTTAGTTTTTGAGTGAGTAAATAAGCGAGGGCTTTTGTTTTTGTAACCTGCTGGTTTGATAGGTCGTGCATTTCAGCTATGTCTTTAGAAAGATCATACAATTCTAACACCTGTTGCTTATGAAAGTAAATGAGTTTCCAATCTCCTTGCCTAATGGCAGATGCCCATGAAATGCCTTTTAAATTAACATTTGTCCAATTGTTGGGATAGTGCCAAACAATTGTCTTTTGTACATCTATACTTTTTTGTTTGCCTTGTAAAACAGGTAAAAAACTTTTTCCATCTACTACTTGCTTAAGTTTTTTTTGTGACACGCTTGCCATTTGTAAAATGGTGGTAAAATAATCTTCCGAAATAATGTATTGTTTAGATACAGAACCTGGTTTTATTTGAGGTCCAGCAGCAATCATTGGTACGCGTATACCACCTTCATACAACGACCCCTTCCCTTGTTTGAGTGGCAGGTTTTGCGTGTGTGGTTCGCCAGATCTACTTCCTTGTAAACTGAGGCCACCATTATCAGAAGTAAACAAAATATAAGTATCCTTATCTAATCCATTCTTTTCTAAGTAATTCATAATATCACCTAAACTTTTATCCATACCTTCTACTAGGGCTGCATATTTAGCTTCTGTATCAGTAAGGCCTGCACCTATATATTTTTGGTAAAAGCGAATGTCTTTATCGTAAGGAACATGCACTGCGTAATGTGATAGATATAAAAAGAAAGGCTTGTTAGCATTTCTCTCCTCTAGTGTATGAATAGCTTCTCTAGTTATGGCTTCCGTTAAATACAAGTCTTCAGGTAAATATTTTTCTAGCCCTCTAACAGCCCAGTTTGTATCCTTTACATTTTGACGATAATTTTTTGACGCCAAAAAACTTCCTGGATGACCCGCTGCACTTCCTCCGATATTTACATCGAATCCCATATTAATAGGCGAAGCACCTGGCATACCTGTAGATGCAAAATGCGCCTTACCTGCATGTACGGTGAAATAACCAGCCTCTTTTAATATTTGTGGTAAAGGCGTTGCCACTACTGTATGCTGTAGCGCAGTTGTGTAATGACTTTCTGGCGTGAGTCCGTTATAATTCCAAGTAGCGGGTTGTAGTAAACTGTCTTTAAAATCGGTGGGTGTATTGATATTTACATTGGTCCAATTGGTAACGCCATGTCTTGCTACATTCATCCCCGTCATTAAGCTTACCCTAGTGGGTGTACAAACTGCATTTGAATAAGCGTTAGTTAGCATCATCCCTTTTGCAGCTAATTTTTCCATATTGGGTGTATGGTATGTAGCATTGAGTTTTGTAGGCTTATCCCAAAAAGGTAAAGAGCAATCCTGCCATCCCATATCATCTACAAGAAATAAAATAATGTTTGGTTGTTTTACCTGCGCCCTTGAAGCGACACAAATAAATAGTACAAATAAAAAGATAAGTCTTTTTTTCATCTAAGTAAAATACAAAAAAAAATGGAACCTACATATATAATGCAGATTCCATTAGATGGGGGCGTTATAAATTAAGCTAAAAGCTAGAATACTTTTGTGCCATTTGGCTGATAGCTATATCTAAATGTATAGTAACGTTGATCTCTCATTTTTACATTATCAGATGCAGTTGCAGCAGGTGTTACACCGCCTTTGTAATAATTTAATATTTCAACTTTTGCAAACTTTCCAGTTGCGGTTCTGATCACTAAAACACGTCCAGGAATTGGAGTCACCAAGTTTTTTAACCCATCATATACATACCAACCTCTGTTGCTGCCAAATGGAATGGCATAAGAAGTAGGTATATTTTCTGTTCTGAATGTTGAATCGGTATGAATTGTTTTTAAATCCTCAAAAAGACCAACAAAAACAAAGCCACCGCCAACACCTGGTCCACCATTACCACTATTGGTAATGATAGCAGTACCTCTAAATGCGATGTCCCATTTATTGGTTGCACTATCTGTAGATGGGACTACAACTCCTCTTTCAAGACTATAAAAAGTATACTTACCAGCACCATAAGGCATTCCTCCAAGTGGCGGCACACCAGGTGTGATACCAATAATGGTATCGGCAGGTAGGTCTTTTACAGTTTTAGAAACAACTGGCTCTACCTTTGTTGTATTATTTTCTTTTGTACAAGCGGCAAATAATAAAAAAGCAAAAAATGTGTAGATGATCTTTTTCATAGTGTTTATTTTTCGATTGATTGTTTAATTGAATAGTTGATACTTATGAATCCAGTACGTCCCATAAAATTGGGCATATTAATAGCGTCTCTATAATTGAAAATATTATTGCAACCTGCTTGCATGGTAATATTTTTAGTAAGCGGTAGTCCAATGGTTGCATTGAACTGAACAAAGCCTAAAGCCTTGCTATCATTGGTATTGTAGAGGCCGTTGCCATCGGTATCTGTAACATACCAGCTACTTCTGTAAAGTGCACGCAATGTTGCAAATACCTGCTCTTTTTGGTACTGTAATTTTAAATTAACCTGATGTTTACTTCTATTGGGCAAACCAACATATTCGGAAGCGCTTAAACGCTTACTATAACCATTTGCATCACGGGTAAACACTTTTCCTTCTTCAATTTTATCTAGTTCAGAAGCATCGCCTGACAATAAAAATTGATACCCGGTACTCATTAAATAATATTTTCCAATTTTATGATTGGAATTCAATTCTAACCCTTTTGTAAATGCTGTTTTTACATTGAGGTAGCTAAATATTTGAGCACCGCCTGGCCTGTACGCTACCAACCTACTATCAATTAGATTGTTGATGTTATTATAAAAAAGCCCTACCGATACATTGTGTTTTTGAGACGGTGCATAATCGAAACTTGCATGATAGCCTGTAGAAAATTCAGGTTGCAATGCAGCAAGACTGTAATAATCCTGCTCGATACTTGCAATTTGTCCTATGCCTTTTAGTGCAGAAATAATTTTTTGAGCTTCTATGGCACCAAACACACTATAACCACCAGCAGCAGTGTTTGTGAAGTTTAAATAAAGCTGTCTAAAATCGGGGGCTTTAAAACCTCGACCTACACTTGCTTTAACATTAATCTTATTGGTAATTGAATACTTTAAAGCGAGCTTTGGACTAAACGCTGCTGCAAATAGCGCATTGTGATCATAGCGTGCGCCGCCAATTACAACAAGCTTTTCTATTGGTTTCCACTCCGATTGAAAAAAAGCATAGCCTACCGAATTTTCCTTGGTGCTTTCTCTTTTATCGTACCTTGTACTATTGGCCCTGTCTACTAAATAACCTGCACCAATAGAGGTTTCAAGGTTTTTTGAAACAGCAATATCTGTTTGTGTTTCGAACCTTAAAAAATGTTGCTTAAAATAATCGGTGTAGGGTGCTCCAGAGGTCGTAGCTAGCTCCTGCTCACTCG
>JBEITL010000135.1:0-4720 GCA_040374915.1 Sediminibacterium sp.
CAATTGATTTTCAAAGAACGTATCCTCCTGTTTATTGAGCCCTCTAGCTACAATCACCATTCGGGTGCTATCTTGTTGTAAGTCTCTAAAACAATCCGCTTCCGATTTGTAAGAGACTTCAATTTTTGTATTCGGAAAAGACGAATGGTGGATTTTAATTTGCTCCTCCATCACCGGCTTAAAACTCTCATCTACGCTGATATGAATGGTACCTGCAGTAGGAGAATCTTCCGACGTTATTTTTGTGTTTTTATGATTGCAAGCCACTGTAAAAAATACAATGGTTACAAATGCCCAACTAAGCCACTTCTTATTCATACGCACGTTTTTAAGTTTAGTAGTTTGGATAGATCCCTCTATACAACCTAAACCCACCATACAATAAACAAATACTGCCAAACAAATATCTAAATAATGGGTCTACATCTATGAGTTGTACGATGCCAAGTTTTGCTCCAAAAAACATCACCACAGCCATACCTAAAATTAAAAATGACATCGAAAAATCATAGATTCTCCGCATCAAAATATAACTTTTCTCTTGTCTAGACCTAAAATCGTTATCCATTTAACAAAAAGTTTTTAATGGGATGGCAATTTACTTAATTATTTTATTTTGCCCCGCTAATTTTAGCCTGAATTTCGAATAAATTAGCTGATTCATAACTAGATAGGGTAAGATTTAGTCTCCATAACCCAGTAAATCAACCCTATTTTACAAGATTGAGTATCTTTGCAGTCATAACCTACCTATTTTATGAGCAAACCTTCCCTACCCCAAGGTACCCGAGATTTTAGCGCTGCTGTTGTTCATAAACGGAGTTATATCCTCCAAACCATCCAAAAAGTATTCGAACTCTATGGTTTTCAACCACTTGAAACACCTGCCATGGAAAATTTGGAGACGTTAATGGGTAAATATGGCGAAGAGGGCGACAAGCTTATTTTTAAGATTTTAAATAATGGGTTGGACAATCCTGCTAAACATGAAGCTGCAACAGCTGCTTTTGATAAAGCATTGGCCGGAAAGAGCACCAAAGACCTAACCGAAAGAGCGCTTCGCTACGATTTAACCATTCCATTTGCGCGCTACGTGGCCATGAATCACGCGCAGCTAACCATGCCTTTTAAGCGTTACCAAATGCAACCGGTTTGGAGAGCGGATCGTCCTCAAAAAGGAAGATACCGTGAGTTTTACCAGTGCGACGCAGACGTAGTAGGCAGCAGCAGTTTATTAAATGAATTAGAACTCACACATATTTATGCATCGGTATTTGAAAAATTAAAACTACCGGTAGAAATTAGAATCAATAGCCGTAAAATTTTATTGGCATTAGCTACGCTTTGTGGAGGTGCTGATAAAATGATTGATATTACCGTTGCTATTGATAAACTAGATAAAATTGGCATCGAAAAAGTAAAAGAAGAATTAAGTGGACGCGGTCTTGACTCAAATCAAGTGGCGATCATTGAAAAATATTTACAAATTAGCGGTTCGAATGCTGAAAAAGTAAATCAGTTAACGGCGCTTATTGGCGAAATAACTGAAGGGCAAGAAGGGCTACTTGAAATCAATACTTTACTAGAACATTTTAGAGCATTTCCAAATGTAAATTTGGTAGCAGATTTTACATTAGCGCGTGGCCTTAATTATTACACCGGTATTATTTTTGAAGTGAAAGCATTAGGTGTTAGCATGGGCAGTATTGGTGGTGGCGGACGCTACAACGATTTAACAGGACTCTTTGGTGTCAAGGATATCCCGGGTGTGGGCATTAGTTTTGGGGTGGACCGTATTTACGATGTACTAGAAGAATTAAACGCCTTTCCGGACACCATCCAAAACAGTACCAAAGTATTGTTTTTTAATACTGGCGCCGCCGAAAGCGAAAGCGCTTTTTTACTATTACAAGAACTTAGAAATAGAGGTATTGCTGCCGAAATTTTTCATGAAAATCTAAAATTTGACAAGCAGTTTAAATACGCCGAAAAAAAGAATATTGGGCATGTGGTAATAATAGGTGAAGCAGAGCTTGCAGCAGGCAACTGTGTTGTTAAAAATTTAACAACGGGTACACAAGAAACCATTAGCAGAGAAGCGCTGCTAACGTATTTGTTTTAGATAAAATTTAAGAAAAAGTTGCGCCAATTATCGCGTAAAGTATAGCATCTTTTCATCCACAAATGATGCAGCTTCTACTTTTACTGCTTCAAGTACCATGCCATTTGCATTGATGGCAAGGCCAACTACTTTTTTGTTGCTGTCTCTTTTGTATACAACTGGTGCCTGAAACTCAGCAATAAAAAATTGGTCTTCACCAGTTTTTTGAAGTACAAATGTACCCATTGCAGAAACAGCAACAAGAGCGCCATTGTCTGCATTAATCACAACCTCCTGAACCGGACTGCCTTCTGCAAATTTAAACTTGCCCGTAAACTGAGTAAGGGTAGTGTCTTGCGCCTGAATGGAGATAAAAACGCCAAGTAATAAAGTGCTTAATAAAAGGATCTTTTTCATGATTGTACATTATAAGTTGTAGTCAAATATAACCATCAAGACTTTAAATTGTTGCGCCCGATCCTGTTAATTTTATGGTTTTAGCCTAAAATATGGCTAAAATAGGGCCTAATAAGGGTTAGAAGCCCCTTCAAAACGGGCTTTTTAGGGCTTTAGAGGTATCTTTGTATTTATGAACACGGATTTACCAAATATTAGGCATTTGAGCCTAGGCGAGTTAACGGCGTATTTTGAGGGACTGGGCGAGAAAAAATTTAGAATTCAGCAGGTGCACGAGTGGCTATGGCAAAAGCATGCGCATTCTTTTGACGACATGACCAACCTAAGCAAAGAGCTACGTGCCAAATTAAACGAAACATTTATTTTACCAGCCTTAACCATCGATAAAACTCAGGTTAGCGAAGATGGTACCGTAAAATCTAGGTTTAAAACATTTGACAAGCATTTTATAGAAGGGGTTTTAATTCCTACCGAAGAAAGAAAAACTGCCTGCGTTTCTTCGCAAATTGGTTGCAGTTTAAGTTGCAAGTTTTGTGCAACAGGCACCATGGACCGCAAAAGAAATTTAACCTACGACGAAATTTATGATCAAGTCGTATTACTCAATAAAGAAAGCGAAAGAATTTTTGATAAAAAATTAAGCAATATTGTTTTTATGGGTATGGGCGAACCCCTGCTCAACTACGACAACGTGCTTAAAGCAGTAGAGCGCATTTCTGCGGAGGACGGCTTATTTATGAGCCCGCGCAGAATTACGGTTTCAACAGCAGGTGTTTCTAAACAAATTAGAAAATTAGGTGACGATAAAGTGCGTTTTAAATTGGCCTTGTCATTACACGCTGCCAACGATAAAAAGAGAAATGAAATCATGCCCATCAACGAAACCAATAATATCAAGGTTTTGGTGGATGCTATGAATTATTTTTATAAGCAAACTGGAAACGAAATCACGTTCGAATACATTTTATTTAAGAATTTCAATGATTCGCAAAAAGATGCAGAAGAACTTGTAAAATTATTCCGTCAAGTGCCCGCAGACCTTGTAAACATTATCGAATACAATCCTATCGATACGTTTAACATGACCAAGCCAGACGAACAAGGCATCGAAGATTTCATGAACTTTTTAGATTCAAACCGAGTAAATGCGCGCCTCAGAAGAAGCAGGGGTAAAGACATTGATGCGGCTTGTGGTCAACTAGCCAATAAAGGTAAATAATTACCAAACATCCTGTTGAAAAACAGCAAACCAATTGTATGCAAAAAAGAACCGACAACTTTAGCAAATTTGCTAATCAGAAAAAAGGAAGCGCCGTAAAAGAAGCATTCCGTCAAGAGAAGAAAAAAATCAAACAAGATGCGAGAGCCGCTGGTGAAGAAATGCGCCAACGCAAAAAAGATAAAATGCGCGGGCTTGTAACAGAGCCGCTCAAAAAATCAACAAAGCCAGGTGCGCGTAAAGGAGCACCCGCATCAAGAGATGCAGCTGCTAGAGGCGAAAACACAACAAGACCAAGTGCTGGCGCCCCTAGACCTACTGGATCTGCAAGACCTATTACACCGGCTAAAACGTCACGAGATAAAGAGTTTCAAGCTACCCCAGTAGCAGGTATGCCCGCTCCAATTGCGCTAAAAACAGCAGAGCAAATGCCGCTCAATAAATTTATTGCGCATGCAGGTGTGTGCGGACGACGAGAAGCAGCTGAACTTGTAAAGGGCGGTAAAGTAGTGGTGAATGGCGATAAAATATTTGAACCTGGCTTTAAGGTAGCTCCAACAGATAAAGTAATCGTAAAAGGCAAGCAGGTGTATTTACAAAAAAATGCCGTTTACATTTTACTCAATAAACCCAAAGATTATATTACCACTGCAAATGATCCAGAAGGACGCAAAACAGTATTAGATATTATTAAGGGTGCAACCGCAGATAGGGTTTACCCTGTTGGCCGTTTGGACCGCAACACAACGGGCGTTTTGTTACTCACCAATGATGGTGAACTCGCACAAAAATTAACGCACCCTTCTTTTGAAATTAAAAAAATATACGAGGTTACACTTGATCGACCCGTTGCAAAAAAAGACTTAGAAGCAGTGTTAGCAGGCGTTACACTAGAAGATGGTTTTGTAGCAGCAGACGCTTGTGGATACGCAAATGCAAAAGATAAAAACGTAATTGGTATTGAAATTCATAGTGGTCGTAAC
>JBEITL010000225.1:0-2593 GCA_040374915.1 Sediminibacterium sp.
CAACAAAAACCGGACGAAGCACAAGGGGTACCTAATTTATTTGTGACAGAAAAAGGGAAACCCTTACAACCCAGAGCCGTATATACTTTTGTAAAATTTTATTTATCACAGGTGACTACATTACAAAAAAAGAGTCCCCATGTTTTGCGACACAGTTTTGCAACGCATTTGATGAATAACGGCGCCGATTTAAATGCAGTCAAGGAATTGCTTGGACACAGCAGCCTAGCTGCAACACAGGTATACACGCATAATACCATTGAAAAATTAAAGGAAGTTTTCGCCAAAGCGCATCCCAAAGCCTAACCTAACTAATTTATTCATGTTGGCGCGTATGACATTCATCATACCGAATCCTAAAGTTTTCTTAAATCCTTTTTTTACTTGAAAATTATTATTAAAAGTGGTAACTTACTATTGCAGGTGAATATGAAATAATTGCCTGATCAGTTCTTTTAATTTATCATTTTTAAATTATTATTTTATGAACATTAGTATTCAAACAGTGCATTTTGATGCAGACAAAAAGTTGTTAGAATTTGTGCAAAAAAAATTAGACAAATTAGAAACGTTTCATGATCGAATCACCAAGGTGGAAGTGTATATGAAATTGGAAAGTTTGGCACATACAATTAAAGAAAAAGTGGTCGAGATAAAAATTCATATACCCAAGCAAGAATGCTTTGTAAAGGCAAGTGCCACCAGTTTTCAAACAGCATTTGATCATGCATTTGATTCCATCACCAACCAATTAAAAAAGAAAAAGGAGCGTATCGCTGCTTAATCATAAAATTTTCAAGCAAGTTTCGTAGCCCATTGTTTCATTTTTTAAAGAGACAATGGGCTTTTTTGTTTTCCAATTTTGTTCGATTTAACCAATTACAGCCCTGAATTTGATATTATTTTGATTTTTACCTTGGTTTTGGGATAAAATATTGCCCTAAAATTTTGATAAATAAAGAATTCCATTACCTTTGCCATCCCAAAAATTGGGGATCGTTCTTTTATGACTTGCCGGAATAGCTCAGTTGGTAGAGCAGCTGATTTGTAATCAGCAGGTCGCGGGTTCGAGTCCCATTTCCGGCTCAAATTGGGTGTGCAATAATTCAGGGGCAGATGGCCGAGTGGTTAAAGGCGACAGACTGTAAATCTGTTCTCTCACGAGTACGTAGGTTCGAACCCTACTCTGCCCACAAAATTTGTTGTAATTTGCAACCTTGTTAAAAGGGGAGGAAGCAACAAATTTTAGTTCTTTTAGAAAGGAGAAAATGCGGGAGTAGCTCATTTGGTAGAGCGATAGCCTTCCAAGCTATAGGTGGCCAGTTCGAGCCTGGTCTCCCGCTCCAATTGGATTAGTTGATGGGAACGAGGGGAAAGTCGGTATGCTTAACGCCGTTGTGGCTCAGTGGTAGAGCACTTCCTTGGTAAGGAAGAGGTCGTGAGTTCGATTCTCATCAACGGCTCAAAAGAGAGAAAAAGGAGTTGAAGCGTAAGAAAAAGTGAATAGAACTAGGTGGTGTGAGATGGTTGATTTAATTTTGAAAGCTATGGTTGATGGACTCGGTGGTCTATTAACGGCAATTATAAAAATAACATAAAAACAAATAAAGATGTCTAAAGAGACCTTTAAGAGGGAGAAACCTCACGTAAACGTTGGTACCATTGGCCACGTTGACCATGGTAAAACAACATTGACAGCTGCCATCACAGACGTATTGTCTCAAAGAGGTTTAGCTGCTAAGAAAAACTACGATGAAATTGATGGTGCGCCAGAAGAAAAAGAGCGTGGTATCACTATCAATACTGCACACGTAGAATATCAAACTGACACACGTCACTATGCACACGTTGACTGTCCAGGTCACGCGGATTATGTTAAAAACATGATCACTGGTGCTGCTCAAATGGATGGCGCTATTCTTGTAGTTGCGGCTACAGATGGTCCTATGCCACAAACTAAAGAGCACATCTTGTTGGCACGTCAGGTAGGTGTTCCTCAAATCGTAGTATTCATGAACAAAGTTGACTTAGTTGATGATCCTGAATTATTAGACTTAGTTGAAATGGAAGTTCGTGATTTATTAACTTCTTACGGTTTTGACGGAGATAAAACTCCAATCATCCGTGGATCAGCTACAGGTGCATTAGCTGGAGAAGCAAAATGGTTAGATGCTGTAACAGAATTAATGAACGCAGTAGATACTTATATTCCTTTGCCTCCTCGTCCTATTGACCAACCATTCTTGATGTCTGTAGAGGACGTTTTCTCGATCACTGGTCGTGGAACAGTTGCTACAGGTCGTATTGAGCGTGGTATTGTTAAAGTAGGTGAGGCTGTAGAAATCGTAGGTTTGATGGATGCGCCAATGAGCTCAACCGTAACTGGAGTTGAGATGTTCAAAAAATTATTGGATCAAGGTCAAGCTGGTGATAACGCAGGTTTATTATTACGTGGTATTGAGAAAAAAGATATCCGTCGTGGTATGGTAATTTGTGCACCAAAAACAATTACACCACATACTGACTTCAAAGCGGAGGTTTATGTATTATCAAAAGAAGAAGGTGGACGTCATACTCCATTCTTTAATAAATA
>JBEITL010000093.1:0-5761 GCA_040374915.1 Sediminibacterium sp.
ATCTACACTTCTTCTTCTAAAACAGTAGACGCCCTAAGTAAGTTAGACTTACCATCAGGTGTTGAGGTGGAAATCAAAGCATAAGTATTTATAAATACCATCTCCCAATCACTGCCCATTATGCAGTAGTCGAGAAAGGAGCGCTGGTTGAATAAGTAAAATATAAACAGGCCCTTCGAGGTTTGTTTACTTCCGGTACTTCCCCTCTCTTCATTGAGAAACAAAGGAAAAGGTCGGCAGCAAACAGGGATTGAATCCGAGCTACTAAAAATCGCAAGATAATAGTGTAGCATCATCATCGGATGTCCTCAGAACCAAGCGCGGGGCATAAACCGCAAAACAGATGAAAGGTATTATTGGAAAAAAAATTGGTATGACCAGCATCTTTGGTGAAGATGGTAAGCAAATTGCTTGTACCATTATCGAAGCTGGTCCTTGTACTGTAACTCAGGTTAAGACAACCGAAACAGATGGTTACAGCGCCGTGCAGTTAGCATTGGGCGACAAAAAAGAAAAACATTCTACAAAATCAGAAGTAAATCACTTCGCTAAAGCACAAACTGCTCCAAAGCGTTTTGTAAAAGAATTCCGCAACTATTCTATCGAAAAAGCATTAGGTGAATCAGTAACGATTGACATTTTTGCGGAAGGCGATGCAGTAGAAGTGGTAGGAACTACAAAAGGTAAAGGTTTCCAAGGGGTTGTAAAGCGTCATGGATTTAGTGGTGTGGGTGAAGCAACGCATGGTCAACATGATCGTTCTCGTGCACCAGGTTCTATTGGTGGATCATCTTACCCTGCAAGAGTATTCAAAGGTATGCGTATGGCAGGCCGTATGGGTACTGATCGCGTTAAAACAAAGGGATTGAAAGTGTTAAAATTATTCCCAGAGAAAAATTATATTTTAATCAGTGGTTCTGTACCGGGTAACAACGGTTCAATTGTTTTAATCCAAAAGTAATCACACATTAATCGACAATCATGCAATTAGAAGTATTAAATATAAAGGGCAAAAAAACGGGCAGACAGGTTGAATTACCTGCTGAAATATTTGGCGCAACTCCAAATGACCACGTTATTTATTTAGCCGTTAAACAATATTTAGCTGCGCGCCGTTCAGGAACGCATAAAGTTAAAACGCGTGCTGAAGTTCAAGGAGCTAGCCGCAAATTACATAAGCAAAAAGGTACTGGTGGTGCTCGTAAGGGTAATATCCGTAACCCATTATATAAGGGTGGTGGTACGATCTTTGGACCAAAACCACATTCTTACGACTTTAAATTAAATCGTAAAGTAAAAGATCTTGCAAAAATTTCTGCATTATCTCACAAGGCCAACGATCAAGCAATTTTAGTTTTAGAGGACATCATCTTAGATGCACCAAAAACTTCAGCAATTGCTGCAATCATGGCTGGATTAAGTTTAGAGAATAAAAAAACTTTGGTGATTTTACCTGAATACAACGATAACATTTATTTGAGTACACGTAACATTCCAAACGTAGCAAGTTCTTTATTAGCTGACATCAACACGTATGACATTATGAATGCAGATGTGTTAGTGATCACTGAAGGTGCTGCTAAAATTTTTAACGAAGAGGAAGCAGTAGCTTAAGCTTTACAGGACTTTAAAAACTACAATTATGAAATTATCAGAAATACTAATCAAGCCGATATTAACAGAGAAAGCAAATGGTCAACAAGAAAAGTTGAGAAGATATGCATTCAAAGTAAATCGTCGTGCAAATAAATTAGAAATTAAAACTGCAGTGGAAAAATTCTACGGCGTTAGCGTTTTAGAAGTTAACACTTTAGTAGTTCCAGGAAAAAATAAAACGCGTTCTACAAAATCGGGTGTTATTTCAGGTGTAAAATCTGGTTACAAAAAGGCATTAGTTACTGTTGCGGAAGGTGAATCGATTGATCTTTACGCAAGTATTTAAAAATATTAATTATAGCCCGCGAAGCTGAAAAATTCGTAAGACTGCAAAGTCTTTAAAAAGAAAAAAGAAACAAAATGGCATTAAGAAAGTACAAACCAATTACCGCAGGAACCCGATGGAGAATTGGGAACGCCTACGAGGAAATCACTACTAATAAACCTGAAAAGAGTTTATTAGAGCCACAGAAAAAAACAGCAGGACGTAACTTCCAAGGTCGTCGTGCAATGCGTTACATGGGTGGTGGACACAGACAACATTACCGTATTATCGATTTCAAAAGAGATAAGACTGGAATGGAAGCAACTGTTGTTTCTATTGAATATGATCCAAATCGTACACCGTTTATTGCTTTAGTGCAATATGCTGATGGTGAGAAAAGATATATCATTGCGCCACAAGGTTTACAAGTAGGTGCTAAAGTTTCTTCTGGTGAAAATGTTGCTCCTGAAGTAGGAAATGCATTACCAATGAAATTTATGCCATTAGGTACAATGATTCACAACATTGAAATGCAACCAGGTCAAGGCGGAAAACTAGTTCGTAGTGCAGGAACTTCTGCGCAATTAGCGAACAAGGAAGAAAGCTATGCAGTTTTAAAAATGCCTTCTGGTGAATTAAGAAAACTATTAATTAACTGTTATGCAACTGTAGGGGTGGTTTCGAATAGCGATCACAACTTAGAAACAGCTGGTAAAGCAGGTAGAAATCGTTGGAAAGGTGTTCGTCCTCGCGTAAGAGGTGTTGCGATGAACCCTGTAGATCACCCGATGGGTGGTGGTGAAGGTAGAGCGTCTGGTGGACATCCAAGAAGCAGAACTGGTAAGTATGCTAAAGGAGAGAAAACTAGAACAAGAGGAAAAGGAAGCGACAAGTTGATCATTCAACGTCGTGACGGAAAAAAATTGACAAAATAATTAATTATACAAATTAATTCATAACTATGGGTCGTTCGATTAAAAAAGGTCCTTATATAGATCATAACCTTGAAGTAAAAGTAGAGGGTATGAACGGAGGCAAAACTAAGAAAGCAGTAATCAAAACTTGGAGTCGTCGTAGCACGATCTCTCCAGAATTTGTTGGACATACTTTCGCAGTTCATAACGGAAATAAATTTATCCCTGTGTATGTTACCGAATTCATGGTAGGACACAAATTGGGTGAATTCTCTCCAACAAGAAACTTCAGAGGTCACGCTGGAACTAAGAAATAAACAAGTAGTAATAAACACATTAAGAAATGGAAGCAGTAGCTAAACTAAACAATTATCCCACCGGCCCGCGCAAGATGCGTTTGATCGCAGATGTTATACGTGGCATGGAAGTGGAAAAAGCATTGGCAATTTTGGAATTCCATCCACAACACAATGCGGTTCCTTTGGCTAAGTTGTTGAAAAGTGCAATCAATAACTGGGAACAAAAAAACAGCGGCGAAAGCGCAGCTGATAGCAACTTAGTAGTAAAAACGGTTTTTGTTGACGGAGGTCGTACGTTGAAGCGTATGCGTCCAGCACCACAAGGTCGCGGCTACAGAGTTAGAAAGCGCAGTAACCATGTAACATTGATTGTAGATACGAAACCAGATTTAAAAAACTAAATATTCTAAACCATCATTATGGGTCAGAAAGCAAATCCAATAGGTAACAGATTAGGCATCATTCGCGGATGGGAGAGCAACTGGTATGGTAATAAAAAAGATTACGCTACTAAGTTAATCGAAGATCAAAAAATCCGTAAATATTTAATGGCACGTATCAATAAGGGCGGTATTGCTCGTATTGTTATCGAACGCACATTAGGTAAGTTAATTATTACAATTCATACTTCTAAGCCAGGTATCATCATTGGTAAAGGCGGTGGAGAGGTGGATCGTATCAAAGAAGAGTTAAAAAAATTAACTGGAAAGGATGATGTTCAAATTAACATCTTAGAAATTCGTCGTCCAGAATTAGATGCAACAATTGTAGCTGATACTATTGCGCGTCAAATTGAAAACCGTATCAACTACAAGCGTGCTATTAAAATGGCAATCGCTTCTACTTTAAGAATGGGTGCAGAAGGAATTAAAGTGAAAGTTGGTGGTCGTATCGGTGGTGCTGAGATTGCGCGTTCTGAAGAAATCAAACAAGGTCGTGTTCCATTACATACATTCAGAATGGATATTGATTATGCCAATGTATTTGCATTAACAGTATATGGTAAAATTGGTATCAAAGTTTGGATTTGTAAAGGGGAAGTTTTAGGAAAGCGTGAATTGAATCCTAATTTCATCGGCGGTAAAGAAGGTGGCGAAAGAGCAGATCGTGGCGATCGTCGTGATGACCGTGGTGGAGATCGTGGCGGATTTGATCGTGGAAATGATCGTCGTCCAGGTGGCGGTGGTGCACCAAGAAAAAGATAATTCACATTAGACATTAATTTAAAAAAGAGATTAACAATAACAATATGTTACAGCCAAAAAGAAGTAAACATAGAAAACAACAGAAAGGCCGCATTCGCGAAGTAGCGAAGCGTGGAACTTCTATTGCATTTGGTTCTTTTGCATTAAAATCATTAGATCCAATTTGGTTAACCAACAGACAATTAGAGTCTGCTCGTCAAGCCATGACACGTGCAATGAAAAGAGAAGGAAATGTATGGATTCGTGTTTTCCCAGATAAAATTATTACTCGTAAGCCTGCAGAGGTGAGAATGGGTAAAGGTAAAGGAAACCCTGAATTTTGGGCAGCAGTTGTTGAACCAGGTCGTATCATTTTTGAAATTGATGGTGTTACACCAGAGGTTGCAAAAGAGGCAATGGGTTTAGCGGCTCAAAAATTACCAATCAGAACTAAATTTGTAACAAGAAGAGACTTGTAATTAATTTAAGCGTAAACAAAAAAAAGCATTTGCTATGGCAAACAAAAAATACGATTTTAATAAAAGCTTAAAAAGTTTGAGCATCGTTGACATTAAAGCACGCATCGATGAAGATCAATTAAGACTTAAAAAACTAGAGTTCGCTCACACGATTTCTCCTTTAGAGAATCCAATGAGTATTCGTGGACTTCGTCAAGACATTGCCCGTTTAAAAACGGAATTAAAGAAAAAAGAGTTAGGTATCTAATTAACCAGATAAGCTAACCAAAAATTGAAAACAATGGTAGAAAGAAATTTACGTAAGATTAGAGTTGGTGTTGTTACTAGCGACAAAATGGATAAAACCATCACTGTAGCTGTTGAAAGAAAAGTAAAGCATCCGATTTATGGAAAGTTCGTGAAAAAGACGACAAAGTTCCATGCGCATGATGAGAAACAAGAGTGTGCAATTGGCGATGTAGTTAAAATCATGGAAACGCGTCCATTAAGTAAAACAAAGCGTTGGAGATTAGTTGAAGTCGTTGAAAAAGCGAAATAAACTAAACACCGAAAACAGTAATAAACAGTATTCACCCAACCTTGTAAAAGGAAGGATAAAAGCTAAAAGCTAAAAAAAATGATTCAGCAAGAAAGTAGGCTCAATGTAGCTGATAATAGTGGCGCTAAGGAAGTACTTTGTATCAAAGTATTAGGTAATAGCGGCCAAGACTATGCAAAAATCGGTGATAGAATTGTTGTCACTGTAAAAGATGCAATTCCTGCAGGTGGTATCAAAAAAGGTACCGTATCTAAAGCAGTTATTGTACGTACAAAAAACAAATTGCGTCGTAAGGACGGATCTTATATCCGTTTTGATGACAATGCAGTTGTATTATTAAACACTTCAGACGAGCCAAGAGGTACCCGTATTTTTGGGCCAGTGGCACGTGAATTGCGTGATAAAGGATACATGAAAATTGTTTCA
>JBEITL010000149.1:0-4320 GCA_040374915.1 Sediminibacterium sp.
AGTCTTTCACTTTCTGTATCGAGTGATGAAGTGGCTTCGTCTAAAATTAAGATGGGCGGATTTTTTAAAATAGCCCTAGCAATGGTAATGCGTTGACGCTCACCACCACTTAGTTTACTGCCCCTATCACCAATATTTGCGTCGTACCCGTCTTCTTTGCTATTGATAAATGCGGCGGCGTTGGCTACGGTAGCGGCGGCTGTAATAGCCGCTGGGCTTGCTGTTTGGACACCTAAAGCTATATTTTGCGCAATGCTATCATTAAATAAAATGGGCTCTTGTGTAACAATACCCATGGCTGCTCTCACGCTCTGTAAACTATATTCTTTGATATTAATGCCATCAATTAAAACCTCACCTTCTGTTACGTCATGAAAACGTGGAATCAAATCTGCTAAAGTACTTTTGCCGGCACCCGATGATCCTACCAGCGCTACTGTTTTTCCTTTTTCAATAACAAGGTTGATGTTTTTTAAAATGGTGGTGTCATCGTAAGAGAAACTAACATTTTTAAACTCGATACGGTGCTCAAAATTTTCTAAAACTGTTGCATTGGGCTTGTCTTCTATGGCAACAGGCGCTTTTAAAATTTCTTCAATACGCTCAATAGCAGCACTACCTCTTTGTGCATTATAAAAAGAACTCGACAAAGATTTTGCCGGATTAATAATTTGAGTAAAAAATAAAATGTAGGTAATAAAACTTTCTGGTCCTAAACCGGCTTGGTTATTTAATACCAGTCTTCCGCCAAACCATAAGATGCAAGACAGTACAATCACACCTAAAAATTCGGACATCGGGGATGCCAAATCTTTTCTAAAATTCATTTTATTGCGGATATGATTGAGCGCGTTGTTGTTGTCTAAAAACTTTTGTAGTAATATTTTTTCGGCATTAAAAGCCTTGATAACCCTTAGTCCCCCAAGGGTTTCATCCAATATCGATAATAGGGTTCCCAGCTTTTCTTGTGAACTGGTAGATTGTTTTTTTAAACTTCTACTAAGGCGCCCAATGACAAAACCAGTTACCGGAAGCAGCACGAGTAAAAACAAAGAAAGTACCGGACTTAAAAAAACCAAGAATATTAAAATGATAAGGATGTTAAGTGGATCTTTAATAAGTCCTTCTAGTGTACTCATTACACTCCATTCAATTTCGTTGGCATCGTTACTCATTCTACTAATAATATCACCCTTACGTTGTTCTGTGAAATAGCCAATTGGAAGGTCTAATAATTTTTTATATAAATCGGAGCGCAGCGTTGTCATTACATAATTACGCATAGGCGCAAGTACCCTAAAGGACAAATAAGTAAATAAATTTTTAAAGAAAATAGCCGTAATAATAATGCCACAAATAGCACCCAGTGCGTACACGGTTCCTTCTTCAATAATGATTCTAGAAATAAAATATTTGAGGTAATTTAAAATGGTTCCGGCAGATAAGCTAGCACCTTCCATAACAGGTTTAGCCGTGATGAGTTTTTCGGTTCCAAATAAAAGCTGTAAAAAAGGAGCCAACATGGCTAGTGAAACCAGCGAAAACAGGATGGACAAGAGGTTAAATACCACGTACAGGGTAATATTCCTTTTTTGGGTTCGGAGGTAAAACAGAATTCGTGAAAAACGCTTCATAAATGATAAAATCGTTAAAACAAGGCAAAGTAACTAATTTTACAACCAATTAAACGCAAAGAACATGGAGGAAGGAAAACGTCAACGCCAGGTAGCAGGGGCCATACAGGAAGAAATGAATGATATTTTTAGAAGGTTAAACCTTTCTATGATAGCCGGTGGTATGGTTTCCATCTCATCCGTAAAGGTTACGCCCGACCTTTTGGAGGCGCGTATTTACTTAAGTTTATTTCAGGTTCCGGATGCTAAAGAAGTGATGAAAGTAATTGAGTCTAGGGCCTGGGAGATCAAAAAGGAGCTAGCCGACCGTGTAAAGCATCAGTTTAGACGTATCCCGGTTTTACATTTCTACCACGATGACACCCTAGATTATGTGTTTAAGATGGAAGAGATTTTCAAGCAAATCAATGCCGAAAAAAAACCGACTGGTGAATCTGAGGGTACGAATGACACAGCTAAAGGCGGTGATGACGCGGATCAAGAATCAAATTAATATAGTATCGTGCAATATTTATTTGCTTGGCGTTATTTTAAATCAAAAAAGTCTACAAGTGCAATTAACATAATTGCATGGGTAAGTGTGACGGCTATTGCTGTTGGCGCGGCGGCACTTATTGTTATTTTAAGTGTATTTAATGGTTTTGAAGATTTAGTAAAAGGTCTCTACACCGATTTTTACGCAGACATGCGCGTTCTTCCTGCACAGGGTAAAAGAATGAATCTCGATGATAAAACTATATATACCATAAAATCTATTGAAGGTGTTACTGCAGTAAGTAAAGTGATTGAAGAAAAAGCATTACTCGCCAATGGTGATTACCAGAGTATTGTTGTGGTAAAAGGCGTTGACTCTGTTTTTGCCCGCACCAATTATATTAATAAGCATATCGTAAGAGGCAGTTATACAATGGGTGATCTGCAAAACCCAGGTATTGTAATAGGCGCGGGTATCGAAAACGCCGTAGGTGCCGATGTTACAAAAGGTGGATTTCCTTTAACACTGTATACGCCTAATAAAGGCGCGGGTTTTGACGCAGTAGATGGCATGTTTGCTTTTAATGTTACAGGGAAAGGGGTTTTTGCGGTACAACAAGAGTTTGACAATAAATTTATTTTTACCAACTTGTCTTTTTTACAGTACATGCTTTCCATGACACCCAATCAGGTGAGTGGCTTAGAAATAAAAGTAAATGGCAGTCCCGAAAAAATAAAAGCAAAACTACAAGAAGTCCTCGGTAAAAATTTTGTGGTAGAAACGCGCTACGAACAAAATAAAAATTTGTATGCCGTCATGCAAATGGAAAAGTGGGTGATTTATGGTATTTTAAGTTTGATACTAATAGTTGCTGCATTTAATATGATTGGTGCACTTACGATGCTAGTGTTAGAAAAACAAAAAGACATTGCGGTATTAAAAGCAATGGGATCAAGCGCATCACTTATTCAAAAAATATTTATTACAGAAGGGCTCGTACTTGCTGGTGTGGGCACGGCCATTGGAACAGCACTCGGTACCATTATTTGTGTACTACAATTAAAATTTAAAATAATTACACTTGGTGGCGGCGGTAGTTTTATTATTGATTACTATCCTGTAAAATTAATGGCCACCGACTATGTGCTAGTTGTTACTACCATCGCCATTATTGCACTACTGGCTGCATGGATACCTGCTAAAAAAGCAAGTCAGCAATTATTGTCATTAAAAAGTTAGCAGTCTAATCTAGCGCCGCTACATTAGTAATCACCCAAGGTTTCTGGTAATTGAGAAAGCGCATCTGCAAGCTGAGCATCGTTTGGTGCAATGCCATGCCACTCGTGCGTTCCTTCCATAAAGCTAATGCCTTTACCCATTTCTGTTTTCATTAAAATACAGATAGGCTTTCCTTGACCCGTTAAAGATTTAGCTTTATCAAGTGTTGCAACAACGTCTTCCATTTTGTTGCCATCCATATCAATCACGGTCCAGTTAAATGCTTCAAATTTGGCACGTAAACTGTCAAGGTTCATTACTTTTTTGGTAGGGCCATCAATTTGTTGACCGTTAACGTCGATGGTTGCAATTAAATTATCACAATTGTTATGGGCAGCAAACATCACAGATTCCCAAATTTGTCCTTCTTGTAATTCACCATCGCCATGTAAACAATACACAAGCTTTGAATCGTTGTTTAATTTTTTAGAAAGCGCTGCGCCAATGGCAACACTCATACCTTGTCCTAAAGAGCCGCTCGCAATTCTCACACCTGGCAAATGCTCGTGTGTGGTAGGGTGACCTTGTAAACGGGTATTTAATTTTCTAAAGCTGCCAAGTTCGCTCACTTCAAAATAGCCTGATCTTGCTAGCACCGAATAAAATACTGGTGAAATATGTCCGTTGGATAAGAAAAATAAGTCTTCACCCTTACCATCCATAGAAAAAGCCGGGTTATGGTCTAGGGTATGAAAATATAGCGCCGTTAAAAAATCTGTACAGCCGAGAGAACCACCAGGATGTCCACTCTGAACACCATGCACCATTCTAACAATATCTCTTCTTACTTGAGTAGCTGTATCTTTTAGGGATTGAATAGACGCCATAATTTGATTATTTGCTGCGAAGATAAAATTCAAATTCCAATTCTTTGATGAAAAATGACGCTTTCGGTACTATTTATTAGTTTTGCCATCAAATTAATACATCATG
>JBEITL010000041.1:0-9015 GCA_040374915.1 Sediminibacterium sp.
ACCAAAAGTAGCGCAACCACTTGTGGATGCTGCATTTTTAGCCCAGGCATTGTTACTCGCGCCTGCTGCGCTATGGGAGCCGCTTAGTAAACAAACCAAAGAGCGTTTTATTACAGAATTTACAAAGCTACGCGCCATTAAACCATCAAATAACAACTGGGTTTTATTTGCGGCTATCGTAGAAACATTTTTATTAAGTATTGATGCGCCTATTGACGCTGCCCGTATTGATGCCGGTATTGATAAAATACAAGGTTGGTATGTGGGTGATGGTTGGTATAGTGATGGTGTTAAATTTCATTTTGATCATTACAATGGTTTTGTGATTCAGCCTATGCTTGTAACCGTACTTCGTGTAAATGTTAGTAAAGGAAGAAGAACACAAGCGGAACTAGATCTTGCTATTAAACGCATGAAGCGTTATGCTTCATTTCAAGAACGTTTTATTTCACCAGAAGGAACCTTCCCTGTTTTTGGAAGATCCTCTACCTACCGTGTAGGTGCTTTTTGGCCACTTGCTACACTCGCACTTGAAAATAATTTACCAGCGGGTGTATTGCATTCACAAGTAAGACCAGCGCTAACTGCTGTATTTAAAAGGGTGTTTGTAAAAGACACATTTAATGGAAGTGGCTTACTAACATTAGGTTTTGTGGGTGCCAACCAGTCTAATATTGCAGATTCCTATTCCAACACGGGCAGTATGTATCTAGCTTCTTTTGCATTTATGCCTCTTGGCTTACCGGCATCTCATGATTTTTGGACAGCTGCACCAACCAATTGGACGCAAAAAAAGGCATGGAATGGAGAAGTATTTCCTAAAGATTACGCGGTAGATTATTAACTTTATTGCATTATTAAATTTCGAACATGAAAAAATACATCGTTGGTTTTGCACTTTTGTTTCTGATGGTTCAACTCAGTTACGGACAAACTGCTTCTTTAAAAAATAAAATGAAAAATCTTATTGAAGATAATTTTGTTTTTGCTGCCAAACAGTATCAGTATTTAAAAGCAAACACACCTGACTCTGTAATGCCGCGTAGTTATGTGCCAGCAACAGGGAAATCAGTAACAAGTGATACCAAATGGTGGTGTAGTGGGTTTTATCCAGGCACTTTATGGTATTTATATGCATATACCAAAGATGAAAATATTAGAAAGGAAGCAGAAAAAAGACTTGGTATTCTAGAAAAAGAAAAATACTATACGGGCAATCATGACCTGGGTTTTATGATGTATTGCTCTTTTGGAACCGCTTATAAATACACCAATAATCCTGCATACAAAGATGTTGTAGCAATTGCAGCAAAATCTTTGTCTACTAGGTACAGGCCTCAAATAAAATCTATTCAATCTTGGAATTCGAGAGATATTTTAAAGTGTCCGGTTATTATTGACAATATGATGAATCTCGAATTACTACACTGGGTAAGTGATCATGGCGGCGACCCTATATTTAAAGAAATTGCAGTTACACATGCCAACACAACCATTGCCAATCAATTTAGACCAGATAATAGTTCGGTGCATGTGGTTGATTGGGATTTAAATACTGGCACGGTTCTTAAAAAAATAACTTGGCAGGGTGCTGCAGATTCATCGGCATGGTCTAGGGGTCAAACTTGGGGATTTTATGGTTACACCATGATGTACCGTTTTACTAAAAACAAAACATATTTAGAGCAAGCTAAAAAAATAGCTCGCTTTTTACTATCTCATCCCCGCCTTCCGTCGGATAAAGTACCATATTGGGATTTTGATGCGCCAGGTATACCAAATGTTCCGCGTGATGCTTCTAGTGCCGCTATCATGGCTTCGGCCCTTTTAGAGCTTGGCCAATACACGACAGGTGCAGAGAAAAAGGAATACATAGAAACTGCAGAAACTATATTACAATCATTGTCTTCACCTGCATATAGGGCTAAATTGGGCGAAAACGGAGGCTTTATACTTATGCATAGTGTGGGATCACTTCCACATAAGTCTGAAGTAGATGCACCGTTAACCTACGCCGACTATTATTTTATAGAAGGACTTACCCGTTATAAAGATTGGTATTTGAAATAATACACATTTAAGGGCGTTTATTTGCCGTTCGTCTATTTTAACAGCTTGTTTGGCAATACTTTGTAAGGTACAAGGTACTTTCGTGCAGCATTTTTAATAATGCGACTCTTAAGAACCAAACAAACTGCATGAATTTATCATTTCAAGGACAAAAAAGCCTAGCGCTTACGCTATTTTCATTTTTAATTTCATTCGCCACATTTGCGCAAATCAGTTCCATTAATGGAACTGTAAAAGATACCACCGAAAAAAAGGTTTTATACCTCGCTTCAGTTAATGTATTAAGGACCAAAGATTCGGTACTTGTAAAAACAGTAAGAACTTCAAATTATGGAGAATTTAATATAGCAAGCTTACCGGTAGGTGATTATATTGTTATGGTAAGCTATCCACAGTACGCCGATTTTACAGATAAAATTACTGTGGGCGCTGCGCCGACAGTGCTCAACATTGCTATTGATACTAAAGCGCATATACTTAAAGAAGTTATTGTAAAGAATACAGTATCAGCTATTCGGGTTAAAGGTGATACCACCGAATATAAAGCCGATAGCTTTTATGTAACCCCAAATGCCGACGTACAAGAATTATTAAAAAAAATGCCAGGTATTCAGGTAAACGCACGTGGAGAAATTACGGCGCAGGGCGAAAAGGTAAATAAAGTACTTGTTGATGGCGAAGAGTTTTTTAGTGATGACCCAGCGGTGGTTACTAAAAATTTAAGAGCCGATGTGGTTGACAAGGTGCAAGTATTTGATAAAAAATCGGATCAAGCGGTGTTTACCGGTATTGATGATGGGCAAAAGTCTAAAACCATTAACCTTCAATTAAAGGAAGATAAAAAAAATGGATTCTTTGGTAAAGCAGAGGCTGGAAGCAACTTTAATCAGTTTGGTAATGGTAAACTCATGACCAATGCATTTAAGGGCAAACGAAAAATCGCCGGTTATGTGACCACCGACAATACCAAATTTGATAATTTAAATTGGGATGAGGCGCAAAATTATGGTGACGGTAGTGGTATGGTTACAGAATTTGGAGATGGTGGCATGTCAATGATTATGACAAGTGGCGATGGCGAAGAAGGGGGCTCTACAGGCTTTCCTAACCAACAATCGGCGGGCGCTACCTATAGTAATAAATTTGATAAAGGTTCTGTTAATACGAGTGCGCAATACAATAGACTTATAGTAAACGGTTTAACAAGTTCATATAGTAAAACCATTTTACCTACCAATTCGATTGTAAATAGCACCAATAGTGAGCAGCGTACCGAAAAGAAAAAGTATAAACTATCCACCACCGATCAGTGGGGTACCGATAGTACAGGGCTCTTTAAATTAACATTAAAGGCTGCTAATGTAATTTCTGATAATACAACCAGCTTTACGGGAGGGTCTTTTATTCCTGAAACAGGTGCTAATCTTAATAACACTTCACGCACTACAAGTAATAGTACCAACGATAAAACACTGAATGGTTCACTAAGTTACCGTATGCGCTTTGCAAAAAAAGGCAGAACCATTTCTGTAAATTCCGATTTTAATTTTGGCGACAAAACACAGGATGGCTTATTAAATGCACAAAACGATTATTTTAATGCGTCTAACGTAATTATTAAACAGGAAACCATTGCGCAAACCAAATCTTTATCTCAACTTACCTCTGCGGGCAGCGTAAATACAGTGTATACCGAGCCCCTTGGTAAAAATTCTTTTTTGATATTTAATTATAAAATTGGGTTAGCGGGGAACAATTCAGAAAGAAATACATTTGATGATAGGGTTGGACAACCAAAAATTAAGGTAGACACTTTAAGTAACCACTTTAAGTTTAATACAATTAATAATAGTGGAAATATCAGTTACCGATATGCAGTTAAAAAAGTAAATTTTAATATTGGTACAGGTATAGGGTCTGCTAAATACAGTTTGTTTGATTATGCCACAAATGCAAGTAGAGCAGTTAATTTTACCAACTTTATCCCATCTGCTACATTTAACTTCACCCCCAAGCAGCAAAAAAAAATCATACTTAGTTACGTAGGAAATACACAAAACCCTTCTCTACTTCAAATACAACCTATTATTGATAATACGGATCCACTTAATATCACGGTGGGTAATGCTAATTTACGACAGTCATTCACCAACAGGTTTTCATTCAACTATAATAGTTTTAAAGTCATGAAAAGCAAGTATGTGCAGCTGAGTGGTAGTTTCTCCAACACCAATGATGCCATTGCAACATCTTCAAATATTGATGCTTTTGGTAAGTCTGTTAACCAGTATGTAAACGTAACTGGTAATTACAATTACGGTGCCATGTTTTACTATGGGTTTGATTTGTATAAGGGTATTAATTTTGGTACAAGTGCTGGCATCAATGGCGGTCGTTACAATAATATCGTTAATGGCATTCAAAATACCAACGATAACATTTCTTCTAGGTTTAGTGTCGAATTGGCTTATTGGGGTGATAAAAAAATAAACTTTTGGAGTAGTTTTGAGGCCTCCAATAATAAAACAGTATCTAGCATTAGACCAGGCGCTTCTACTAATTTTTGGTCGTACCGCAGCAATTCAAATGTTCAGATCAAATTTAAAAAAGCCAAGTTTTTCATAGACCTAAGTACAGTTATTACCGTGTATCAAAAGTCGGTAGCATTTCCTAGCCAGCGTAATATTTATTTAGTGCACCCATCTATGCGTAAAGTGATTTCTAAAAACGACAAGTGGGAAGCAAAACTTATGATCTACGATATATTCAATCAAAACCAATTTGTAGACAGAAATATTACAAGCAACTTTATATCTGAAACTGCTAATAATGGCATTAGACGTTATGCTTTATTTAGTATCATCTATAATTTTTCAAAAAATGGAAAGCCCATGTCTATGGGTTTCTAACAAAGTTGTTTACAAAATTTAATACCTTATCATGAGAATCATATTTATCGTTATTTTATCTTTTTTTGTTGGCGCAAGTAGCGCGCAAGTGAATTTTGTACAAGCTGGCTCCATTACCTATGAGCGCCGTATTAGCCAGTTTGCTGCGCTCATTAATGCAGAAGCTCAAGAAAATATATGGATGGAAGAGCTTAAAAAGCAGTTTCCAAAAGTAGTAGCAGATAATTATACGCTTCAGTTTAATAATAAAGAAAGCTTTTATTTTCTGACCAAAGAAAACCCGGACAACAAGTACATTAACATGATTTTTAAGCCTACCGAAACAAATTATGTGCACCAAAAGCACGAATCAGGTACGGTTACAAATGCAGCCAGTGTTTTTGAAACTGTTTATTTAGTAAATGACAGTCTTGCAAAATACGAATGGAAAATTACCGGTGAGGTTAGAGATATCGCAGGTTTTGAATGTAAAAAAGCGGTTACTAAAATTTGTGACTCGGTGGTGGTAGTGGCTTTTTATACCGATCAAATTCCGGTGCAAGCAGGTCCCGAAAATTTTAACGGGTTACCAGGTATGATACTCGGTATTGCCGTACCGCGTTTAGGCACTACCATTTTTGCTACGAGTATTTCTTTGCAATCTGCGCCTGTCTATACAGTGCCTAAGCTAAGTAAGCCAGTAAAAACAACGAACAAACAATTAGATGCCGACCTTGTAAAAACCACCAAAGATTGGGGTAAAGAAGCGGCTGCCATTTTGTGGTTCTTAAAACTATAATTGACGTTTAACCAAGGCCGCCTTTGCCTCTATACAGTTTAACCGGTTTATCTAGGGTTACTTTTAATACAGTAATATACTTGTCTAATGTAGTGGCTGGAACATCTATGTAAACAAGTCCAGGTACGGGACTCCAAGAAATCTTGCCTACAACCTTTGATGTAAGTTTTGTGCCGTTGCCAAGCACTTCTACTGATTTGATTTTATTGTCTAGGCCCTTTACCATTACTGGACCACTAGTTTTGCCATGTAAAAACAAATAGAGGGTAGTAGAGTCTTTAGATAAAGTAGTAGGTCCATAAAAATGTCCTTGAGGAATACCTCCAATTGTATTAAATATTGCACCGCCATTTCTTTTATTCCATGCACCTAGTTCCTTTAAAATATTTACCTGTTCGTTTGGTATAGTGCCGTCTTCTTTAGGGCCAATATCTAATAATAAATTACCGCCATTTGAAACAGCATCAACAAAAATTGAAATGACTTCGTAAGGAGTTTTCCAGTTGGTATCTGATTTTCTATAACCCCAATTATCGTTGGTTGTCATACAAAGCTCCCACCATTTAAAGCTAGGTCTTGTAACAGGAAAATTTTGTTCGGGTGTTTCATAGTCGCCATAGCCTTGTAAACGACCATTGATAATGGTGCCTGGATTTTTTGCTAATAAGTTTGTTCTCACTTTACTGCTTTCCCACTCTTCGGCACTATGTTCCCAATCGCCATCAAACCACCATAAATCTGGATTAAATTTTGTAGACAGTTCGGTTAATTGATTTTGAAAAAATCCTTGGAATCTTTTCCAGCGAAGAGGGTCATCGGCTACTTTATACCTACTACTATCTTTTAAAAATCCAGGATAATCAGGATGGCTCCAATCGATCAACGAAAAATAAGTCCCCACTTTAATATTGTTTTTACGCAGTGCATTAACGAGTGGATCAATCAAATCTTTTTTTGCAGGCGTATTTCTGATAACATCATAATGTTTTTCTTTAGTATCCCATAATGCAACACCATCGTGGTGTTTGGTAGTGATAACGGTATAGCGTGCGCCAGCTTCTTTAAACAAATTGGCCCAAGCAGTGGGATCATATTTACTTGCGGTAAAGCCACTTAACTGACTCATGTAGGCTGGCCAGGTTACTTGTTTATTGTGAAAACTCCAGCTTTCTGAAACGTCATTCACTGCATAAATACCATAGTGAATAAAGATGCCAAGTTTTGCATCTTCAAACCAACCCATTTTTTGCGCAATACTATCTTGGTTGATTTTGCTTTGCGCATTTGCGGGTGTTGCCAATGTGGTAAAAACGAATACCGCAATAAATGCTGCAGTGAATTTTAAAAAACGTTTCATAGATGATTGTTTATGGTATTAAAAATCGACTATTTTTAATCGCTAGCACACTTTATTTGAAAAAATATTTTTATCTTATTGTCTGATATTGAATGTGAATCTATTTGAATTTTTCCTGCTATTATTTTAACCCAATCTGCCAATATGCCTCGTTTTACTGTTGTACTTACCACTTTATTTTTGTTCATAGCAAATAGTTTGAGTGCCCAATTGCAAAAAAGTAACCTTGAGTTTTCAAGTTTACCTACAAGGTGGGACGAGTCATTACCCCTTGGAAATGGTATGCTTGGTGCGATGGTTTGGCAAAAAGAAAATCATTTGCGTTTTTCGTTAGACTGTGCTGCACTCTGGGACGAAAGGCCAATGAAAGATTTGCACCGAAATGAATTTAGTTTTAAATGGGTAGAAGAACAGTACCAAAAAAATAATTACCCAGCGGTGCAAAAACTTTTTGATGAACCTTATGATAGAGAACCGGCACCTAGTAAAATTCCTGGCGCGGCTTTAGAGTTTGATACCCGCAATTTAGGTGCCGTTACGAGTGCACAACTCGATATTTCAAAAGCATTGTGTACGGTTAAGTGGCAATCGGGCGCAGAACTGCAAACATTTGTAGATGCAAACAGACAACTTGGGTGGTTTTCATTTTCAAATATCACCGATACATTAGATATTGCGTTAATTCCTCCCACTTATGCCGGCAAAGTAAGTATTAGTGGCGATGTGGTTGGAGGTGATGACTTATCTAGGCTTGGTTATGCGCAAGGGACTGTAACGCGCACACCACATGAAATGGTTTATAAGCAAATTGGTTGGGGTGGATTTTATTACACGGTTAAAGTAAAGTGGTGGTATACGAATAAAAATACACTCATTGGTGTATGGACCATTATTGCAAAAGGAGATGATGTAAAAGCATATCAAAATGCAAATGCCAATACATATACTGTTCAGTTATTTGCACATAGTAAATGGTGGAAAGCTTACTGGTCTAAATCTAGTATTCAAGTGCCGGATACGATACTTAATAAGCAGTGGTATTTAGAGCAGTATAAATTTGGATCCACTTCTCGTAAAGGTGCACCGCCCATTTCTTTGCAAGCCATTTGGACCGCCGATAATGGAAGACTTCCACCTTGGAAAGGAGATTTTCACCACGATTTAAATACCCAAATGAGTTACTGGCCGGGTTATACGGCCAATCATTTGGTAGAGTCAAGTGTGTTTACAGATTATTTAGACGCGCATAAAAACAACTATAAGCGTTACACTGATTTGTATTTTAATACCAAGGGACTTAATGTGCCGGGTGTAACAACACTTGATGGAACAGAAATGGGTGGATGGATCCAATATGCACTATCACCAACCATTAGTGCTTGGCTTTCGCAACATTTTTATTGGCAGTGGAAATATAGCATGGACAATCATTTTTTAAAAACAAAAGCCTATCCATGGTTTACAGCAGTAGCAACATATCTAGAAAGCATTACGCGTTTAGATGCAGCTGGAAATAGAATATTGCCATTAAGTTCAAGCCCAGAAATTCATGACAATAGTAAGGATGCATGGTTTACAAGCAATACCAATTACGATTTGTCTTTGATGAAATATGTTTTTGAAAAAGCGGCAGAAATGGCCACCGTTATAGGTAAGGGTGAAGAAGCGCTTCATTACAAAAAAATAATAGGACAGTTTGAGCCTTTTATACTTTCTACAAAAAGTGAATTGATGTTTGCAAAAGACCATGCGTATACCAGTTCGCACCGACACTTTTCACATACGATGGCAATTTTTCCATTAGGCTTGTATCAGTGGAATAATAAGGCGGATAAGCCTGTAATGAAGGCTACCATTGATTTATTAGATAAAGTAGGACCATCCAATTGGTGTGGTTATTC
>JBEITL010000001.1:0-29568 GCA_040374915.1 Sediminibacterium sp.
GCCGCAATCTTCTTTTTTAGAAACAACTTTGTCATGTCCGCGAAGATAAGGCGGATTAATCTGCCAATTTTTCCCTTTTCTTTGCAACGGCAAAATTTTTGCAAGATTAATGGGGTAAAACAAGAAGCAATCATTATGGAAGAGACAATACCAAACGAAATGGAGCAAAATATTGAAAATCAGCTCAATACCGACGAAAATATGCCTGGAACTGAGCATTTGAATGAGCCAGTAGCGGAAGAGGATCCTTTAACCAAGCTCCAAAACGAATTGCAGGAACAAAAAGACAAATACTTACGCTTAATGGCTGAGTTTGATAACTACAGGAGAAGGACATCTAAAGAGCGTTTAGAGCTTATTCAAACGGCTGGCAAAGACGTCATTGTATCCATGCTTGATATTTTAGATGATTGTGATCGCGCCGAAAAGCAGTTGCAGGGCAATGATGATATTGCTGTTCAGAAAGAAGGCATTCAGCTCGTTTTTAATAAATTGCGTTCTACTATGTTAGCCAAAGGGGTAAAGGCGATGGAATCTATCCATGAAGAATTTGACGTTGAAAAACACGAAGCCATTACAGAAATCCCTGCACCTTCAGAGCATCTAAAAGGAAAAGTAATTGATGATGTAGTAAAAGGATATTATTTAAATGATAAAATTATCCGCTTTGCAAAAGTGGTGGTAGGAAAATAAAATAGCAATGGCAAAAAGAGATTATTACGAAATATTAGGGGTATCTAAATCTTCATCTGCTGATGAAATAAAAAAAGCATACCGCAAAGTGGCTATGCAATTTCATCCAGACCGAAATCCGGGCGATAAAGAAGCAGAAGATAAATTTAAAGAAGCTGCAGAAGCGTATGAGATTTTAAGTGACGCTGATAAGAAAGCAAAGTATGATCGTTTTGGTCATAATGCTTTTGGTCCTGGAACGGGCGGAGGCGCTTCTCATAGCTCTAATATGGATGATATCTTTAGCCAGTTTGGAGACATGTTTGGTGACGATGCTTTTGGTTCTTTTTTTGGCGGTGGAAGATCAAGAGGCGGAGGCGGCAGGGCTGCTAGAGGACAGCGAGGTAGCAATTTGCGTATTAAAATCAAATTGAATTTTGAAGAAATTGCAAAGGGTGTCAATAAAAATGTAAAAGTAAAAAAGCACGTTATTTGTACCGGTTGTGGTGGTAATGGCGCTAAAGATAAAAACAGTGTTCAAACATGTAATGCATGTGGTGGTAGTGGTCAGGTACGTAAACTTACCAATACTTTTTTAGGACAGATGCAAACAGTTGCCACCTGTTCGTCTTGTAATGGAGAGGGAACAACTGTTACAGCTAAATGTGGAACTTGTAAAGGGGAGGGTAGAATGTATGGAGAAGAAACCATTTCAATTGATATACCAGCAGGTGTTCAAGAAGGCATGCAGCTAAGTATGAATGGAAAAGGTAACGCAGGTGAAAGAGGTGGAAGCGCTGGTGATTTAATTATTCAAATTGAAGAGGAGACACATCCAGAACTTCAACGTGATGGACTCAATGTAGCATTTGATTTGCACTTAAATTTTGTAGATGCTGTATTTGGTACACAGGTTGAAGTGCCTACCATTGATGGACGTGCTAAAATTAAAATTCCTGCAGGAACCCAAAGTGGTAAAATATTTAGACTCAAAGGAAAAGGTTTCCCAGAAGTGCAAGGATATGCAAAAGGGGATCAGCTCATTTATGTAAATATTTGGACGCCACAATCCGTTACCGACGAAGAAAAAGCAGTGCTAGAAAAGTTACAGTTAAGTGAAAACTTTAAGCCTAATCCAAACAAATCTGATAAGAGCTTTTTTGACAGAGTAAAGGAAGCCTTTAATTAATTGGTTATACTTTATTGATCTTTAGTAGGTACCTGTTTATTCAACAAGTTTGTAAATATCCTTGCTGTTTCGGCCGTACCCGTCATAGTCTAATCCATAGCCCAACACAAATTTATTAGGGATCGAAAAGCAACAATAATTGATGGGTACTTCAAATACCGTTGCGTCTGGCTTATGCAGTAATACGCCAATTTTTAAGGAAGCCGGTTGTTGGTTGTGTAATTGCGGCAAAAAGGTATGCAGCGTTTTACCCGTATCAATAATATCTTCTAGTACAATGATGTGCCTGTTGGTAAGGTCAATGTCTAGGCCAATGGCTGTTATTACCTGCCCAGTAGACGTGGTGCCTTTATAGGAAGCTAGTTTGATGAAACATATTTCCGCTTCTATGGTGATGGATTTAAATAAATCCGAGGCAAACATAAAAGACCCGTTTAATACAGCAATGAACAATGGTTTTTTACCAGCATAATCGGTATTTATTTCATTTGCCAATGCAGCAATCTTTTCTTGGATCAGTGCTTCAGGTAAAAATATTTCAAAATGCTTTCCGTGTAGTTGAATGGTAGACATATCCTTATTTTTTCTTTCCTTTTTTAGATGTTTTCGATTTTGTTTTTGGGGTCGCTTCTACCCTTAACTTAATTTTTTGTCCAATTTGTAAAACGCTATCTTTTGCAATGGATGGATTGAGTGAAAGGATTGTACTTAACTGTACGCCCTCTTTTTGTGCAATACTATAAAGTGTTTCAGCGCCAGTAGTGGTATGACTTTCAGAAGCGCCATATTTTTGTTTCTTTTCAATAAATAAAATACGGTCTTGATCTAAAATATTCATTTCTTCAAGATCATTATAGTCAAATAATTTACTTAAGCTTATTTTATTATTATTTGCAATAGCAAGTAGTGAATTTCCTTTGGTTGCAAGCACCCCTTTAGTTCGGTTAATGGTTACTTTGGTATTTTCAAGTAAACTTACAGTAGGAGGCGTAACTGGTGTTGGAGTTGTTGGCTCACTTTGTAAAGCTGGTGTTGTAGGCTTTGGTATTTCGGTTTGAATTAACGAATCGGGTTTAATTACATCTTTAACTGGTGCTACTACTAAATCGACTCCTTTTTTCTTTTGCTCATTTGAAATAACTGAAAACTGAGCTAAATTATAATCGTTAATGATTTTTATAAGAATGGCGGGATAATTTGGATTGGTAGCATAGCCTGCTTGCTTAAGTCCAAATGCCCAGCTCGTAAAATCAGTTACCTCTAATTTGAACAAGAATGCATAATGTGTTCTTGTTTTTAAGAAGTTGGAGTGATCAATAAAGGAAGCTTCTGCATTATCGTACACCCTAAAGCATTCACCTTGTGCATCATCATTGTGGTAAGTTTTTGGTCCTTTCCATTCTGTTTTGCATTTGATGCCAAAATGATTATTAGACACTGTAGCCAGTTTACTCTTCCCTGTTTGTGACTCTAAAATAGCTTGACCTAATTTAATGGCAGCAGGAACCCCTGTTCTAATTTGCTCCTGCATGGCTATATTTTTGAACTGATTGATATATGCTGCAGCATCAGCTCCAATGGTTTGAGAAAAACCGCTGATGGCAATGCATGTGGTGATCAAAAAAGAATATATAAGTTTCAATTTCATTGTTCATTTTTTTGAATCAGTAGCATGCCATCTCTAATCGTTAATAATACTTGCGAAGTTCGCGGATCATTTTTTACATGTTCATTAAAGGCGTGAATAGCAGTTGCATTTTTGCCTGAAATCGTATTTTCTAATACTTCTCCATGAAATAAAACATTGTCAGCAATGATCACACCACCTTTATTAAGCTTTGGCATTACCATTTCATAGTAATCGATATAGCCGGTTTTATCGGCGTCTATAAATACAAGGTCAAAGACGTTTGGAAGGGAAGGGATTATTTCTTTTGCATCACCAATATGTAATTCAATTTGATTGGCATAGTTGCTTTGCTCAAAATAATTCTTTGCAGTTTGAGCGTCTTCTAACCTAGATTCTATGGTATGCAATAACCCACTCGGTGCAAGTCCTTTGGCTAAACATAGCGCACTGTAACCAGTAAATGTGCCAATTTCTAAAATATGCATTGGCTTTTTCATACAAGACAACATGCTTAAAAACTGCCCTTGTACTTCGCCACTAAGCATGTGGGCTTTTGGATGCTTTGCTCTTGTTTCATCTAATATCATTTGCAATAAAGGATCAGGGGGTGTTGTAAACACATCTGAATAGGTTACTGCTTGATCTATGATAAATGGAACTGGCATATACGCTTAAATAGCAGTTTCTTTTTTGGAAATAAGTAAAAGACCTATAAAAGTAATGAGTCCATTGATGATTAAAAGTTCAAGACCAATTTCAAATGAACCAAAGAGCGCTTTTTGATTGGTGTCAATGAGCAAGCAAAGAAGTGGAGAGAGGATACAGACTAGCGGTACCCATTTATCAATTACATTTCTTTTTAAAACAATGCCAAATGTAAAGAGCCCTAATAGTGGTCCGTAGGTGTAAGCAGCTACTTTTAAAATAACGCCAATCATACTTGGGTTATCGATCCATTTGTAAACCATTACGAATAGCAAGAATACAAATGCAAATCCAATATGAATGCGCTGGCGTATTTTTTTCTTTTTTGCTTCATCCCAATCATTTCTGCGCTGCATGCCAATAATATCTATGCAAAATGTGGAAGTGAGCGCTGTGATAGCGCCATCTGCACTTGGGAATAAAGCAGATATAAGTGCAATAATAAAAATAATAGACATGGCAGGGGGCATATGGCCTAGTGCAACACTTGGAAATAATTTATCGCCTGTAAATGGAAGGCCGTTGGTATTTGCAAATAAATACAAAAGGCCGCCTAAAAATAAAAATAAAGAAATGACAACAAGCATTGTGATGCCAAGCGTAATTACATTTTTTTGTGAATCTTTTAAAGTTTTTACAGAGATGTTTTTTTGCATCATCTCCTGATCCATACCTGTCATGGTAATGGTAACAAAGGCCCCAGCTAAAATTTGTTTGACAAAAAATAACTTACTCGATGGTTCCGTAAAAAAAACTTTAGTATAGCCTTTGTCTGCCATTGCTGATAAGCTATCAAAAAAACCTAGGTGCAACTGGTTGAGGATATAAAAAACACAAATTACGAGACCTAAAAGCATACAAGATGTTTGGAGTGTATCAGTCCATACAATTGTTTTAACACCACCCTCATAGGTATATAATAAAATCATGAGTAAAATAATAAGGGTGGTTGCCCAAAAGGGTACATGAAAACTTTGAAGGATCGCATCTTGTAAAATGCGCACCACTAAATAAAGCCTAGCTGTGGCACCAAGGGTTCGGGATAAAATAAAAAACGAAGCGCCGGTTTTATAGGAAGCGACGCCAAGCCTGGTGCTTAAATAATTGTATATAGAAGTTAAATTAAGTTTGTAATACAAGGGCAGTAACACATAGGCAATGGTTAAATATCCAATTACATATCCAAGTGTTATTTGTAAATAAGAAAATGCGTTTACATAGTTCGTGCCGCCTACCAGGGTGCCTACTTGCCCCGGAACACTTACAAATGTTACACCACTCAGCGAAGTGCCCACCATGCCAAAGGCCACTAGCATCCAGTTGCTATTTTTATTACCAATAAAGAAAGAGTCGTTGGTGCTGTTTTTACCAGTAATTTTAGCTACAACAAGTAAAATTAGAAAATACACAAGAACAAAGGAAAATAATACAATAGGCGACATAGTGATAGTTGTTTTTGTTAAATTGTAGGCCTTAAAGGTAAGGATAATGGACCTTTTTTAACGCATAAGAATGATATATGTCTATACAAACGGTGGCTGTTTTTTGTGGTTCCAAAGATGGTTTTGATCCCCTTTTTTTAAAGGAAGCAACAGCCTTTGGAAATTTACTCGGAACAGCCGGCATGCACTTAGTGTATGGTGGAGGAAACAAGGGCCTCATGGGTGCAGTTGCCAATGGTGCTATGGCCGCTGGTGTAAAAGTCATTGGCGTAATACCGGAAATATTAACCACATGGGAGCATCAGCACGAGGGTATTACCGAACTACATGTGGTAGCAGATATGCATGTAAGAAAAAAGATGATGTATGATTTATGTGATGCAGCGCTTATTATGCCAGGCGGCAATGGAACACTAGATGAACTTTTTGAAATGCTGACTTGGAATACATTAAAAATTCACGATAAAAAAATCATCTTGCTTAATTGTAATGGATTTTATGATCACTTAATTGAACATATGCGCATGATGCAAGTGAAGGGTTTTTTATATGAAAATTTTGAGCACCGATTAATGGTGGCAAGCACTGCAGCGGAAGCGCTGCAGCTACTGCAAAGTTTTTAATAAAGCCAACTAGTCAAAAATTTTACCAGCGTTTAATATATTGTTGGGATCAAAAGTTTGTTTGATAGAACGCATGAGTCTTAGATGCGTTTCAGAAAAAACGGTTTTCAAAAATGGTTTTTGTATAAGTCCTACGCCGTGTTCACCACTAATGGTGCCGCCTAAACTTGCAATAAGTTCAAAAAGTGGCATGAGTGCAGCCGTCATTTCTGAATTGTTGTAACTATTTTTAATGGTAGGGTGGTTGATGCGAATATGTAAATTCCCATCACCCGCATGTCCATAACAAACTACTTTAAAGCCGTTATTAGCAGCAATTTCTTTAACACCTCTAATTAATTTAGGCAACTCGGCTCTAGGCACAACAGCGTCTTCCTCAATGGTATAACCTGCCATCACAGACGCTTCATTTGCTTTTCGACGAATTTTCCAAAGTTCGTTTTTTTGCTCGGCGTCTTCTGCAAAATAAATTTCGCCTACTTCGTAACTATTTAATACTTCTGAAATGGCTTCCATTTCGTTCATTAAAACATCTAGGTTATTTCCGTCTACTTCGATAATTAAATGCGCTGCTAAACCCTCTGTTAATTGCACCGCTGAGCTATCTAACATTTTAGTGGCAAGCGTTATGGCGTCTATTTCCATAAGCTCCATAGCGCTTGGTGTAATGCCTGCTCTAAATATGGCACTTACTGCTTCGCTCGCTTTTTCTAAACTATTAAATGGAGCAAGCATGAGTAAATCAAATTTCGGATGCGGAATTAAACGGAGCACAATTTTAGTAACAATACCAAGGGTACCTTCGCTACCAACAATTAATTGTGT
The DNA here is from genome assembly GCA_040374915.1 of Sediminibacterium sp. Lineage (GTDB taxonomy): Bacteria > Bacteroidota > Bacteroidia > Chitinophagales > Chitinophagaceae > Sediminibacterium. The sequence goes on from JBEITL010000001.1 coordinate 7,087, forward strand.
AAGGTTATATCCGGTAGCATTTTTTAAAACGTTGGAGCCGGTCCAAATAATTTCGCCAGTAGGTAGTACGACTTCTAGGTTTAACACATAGTCTTTTACAACCCCATATTTAACGGCCTTGGGTCCACCACTGTTTTCAGCAATATTACCGCCAATAAAACAACTGCCTTTACTGGCAGGATCGGGTGGATAAAAAAGCCCTTTTTCTTTAACTGCATTTTGCAACACCTCCGTAATGACACCTGGCTCGGTGGTTACTTGTAAGTTGCGCTCGTCTATGTCCAGTAATTGATTGAGTCTTTCGGTAGATAATAATACGCCGCCTAAATGTGGGAGTGCGCCACCAGTTAATCCAGTGCCTGCGCCTCTTGGCGTTACAGGTAATAAATGTTCGTTACAAATTTTTAGGATGGCTGAAATCTCAGCTGCTGTTTTTGGCTTTACAACAACGGCAGGTAAGTACAATAAATTTTCGGTTTCGTCTTTGCCATACTTATGCAAACTTTCTTCATCAGCCACTACAAAATCATTTCCAATAATTCGCTTAAACTGCTCTACAATAGATGCAGTAACGACGCCGGTTGCAGTTGCCATGTGTATGGTATTTAGAAAGGAAAACTAGAAGAGGCCAAATAATGTGCTATCAACTTTTCCGATGATATCACCAAGATCGGCTTCATTTTCACCAAATTTATTTTTGTCACAATCAATTACAAGTAATGGACCTTCTTGATATCCATCAATCCATTTGTTGTAATATTCGTTGAGGCGTTTTAAATAATCGAGTCTGATATTTTCTTCATATTCTCTTCCTCTTTTTTGTATTTGTGATACGAGGGTAGGAACAGAAGCTTTTAAATAAATGAGTAAATCCGGAGGTTGTACCATGGTTTTAAGCGTGGTAAAAAATGCATAATAGTTATCAAAATCACGCTTACTCATAAGTCCCATTTCGTGTAAGTTGGGCGCAAAAATATTAGCGTCTTCGTAAATGGTTCTATCCTGAATAATGGTTTCAGTACCTCTAGCAATTTCTAATAATTGGTTGAGTCTACCATTTAAAAAATACACTTGTAAATTAAAACTCCATCTAGGCATGTCTTCATAGAAATCCATTAAGTATGGATTGTGGTCTACGTCTTCAAATTGAGGTATCCAGCGGTAATGCTTACTTAGCATTTCGGTAAGTGTAGTTTTACCTGCGCCGATATTACCTGCGATTGCGATGTGTTTGGGTTTCTTAGCTTTTGCCATAGGGGTTGAAAATACGAAATGAGTATCTTAAAAAGATAATTAAAGTTTGTTTTTTTTTAATAATAATTCATGCCAATGGCGCTTCTGACAAGTGTTAGGGTTTTAGACGCGCTTTCACCTGCTTTTTCGGCGCCCAGTTTCATGATTTTTTGAAGGGTAGCCGTGTCTTTTTGCAAATCAGTAGCCTTTTCACGAATGGGCTTAATAAAAGCGGCCATGTCTTCGGCTAGTTGCTTTTTAAGGTCGCCGTATCGGATAATGCAATTGCCTTCACTACTATTATTATAATCTGATTTAAATTTTTCTACGGTATCTGTTGTGCTTACAAGACCCATTAGGGTAAATAAGTTTTCGATATATGGAGGCATCGGTGCGTTTGGTGTTAGGGGACCGCCATCTGTTTTCGCCTTCATAATTTTTTTGCGAATCACATCATCTTCATCCGCTAAGTAAAGTGTGTTCATTTGATTTTCACTTTTACTCATTTTTCCTTCGCCATCTAAACTCATAATTTTTACAAGTTCGCCACCATAATTAAATGCATACGGTAATGGTAAAACCTCGCCATACCTATGGTTAAAGCGTTCTGCGTAATTGCGCGCCATTTCTAAGTGTTGTTCCTGGTCTTTACCAACAGGCACTTTTACAGCGCGGTGAATTAAAATATCTGCGGCTTGTAATACAGGGTAGGTCAATAATCCAGCGTTTACATTTTCTGGTTGCAAACGAACTTTTTCTTTGAAGGTTACTGTTTTTTCAAGCTCACCTTTATAGGCCATCATATTTAAATACAAATAGAGTTCTGCAATTTGTGGAACATCACTTTGTACATATAAAGCCACTTTTTCTGGATCCAATCCGCAAGCAATATTTTCGGCAATCACGCGTAAAACATTTGCTTGTAATTCTTTGGTATCGGGGTGTGTGGTAAGGCTATGCCAATTGGCTACAAAAAAGTAACAATTGAATTCATCTTGCATGCGCACATAATTACGCATGGCACCAAAATAGTTGCCCAAATGAAGGAATCCTGTAGGCCTAATGCCACTTAAAACCACCTCTTTTACCATAGCCGCGAAGATAAGGCGCTTTTTCATGATATTTGCTATAGAAATACCCTAAAACTCACGTTATTCAAGGTTCCAATCACATATTAGGTTCTCCCATCGAATACCTTAAAGGCGTTGGCCCTTTGAGGGGTGAATTATTGAAAAAGGAGCTTTCTATATACACTTTTTCGGACCTGCTAGAACATTACCCGCACAGGCATATTGATAAAACCCAGGTGCACAAGATAGGCTCCATCAGCCCTGCCACCGATTTTGTGCAGGTAGTTGGTGTGTTACAGCCACCTGCTTTAATGGGTGACAAAAGAGCTAGGCGCCTCATTGCGCAGCTAGTGGACGAAACCGGTACGCTGGAACTGGCATGGTTTCAGGGGGCTAACTGGGTGCAAAAAAACCTGGTTCCTGGTCAGAAGTACCTTGTTTTGGTAAAACAGGCTTTTTTAATGGGAAACCTCAAATGGTGCATCCCGAAATTGAATTGTATACGCCGGCCAAAGAAGGAGGCAAAGATTATTTAGAACCGGTGTATCCGGCTACCGAAAAATTAAAAGCCCGTGGGCTTAATGGAAGACAACTGGCAAAACTCACGTACCAGCTATTTTCTATGATTAAGCCCGCAGATATACCTGAAAATATACCTGCCCATATACTAGCTGATTATAAGCTCATGAACCGTTATGAGGCTTATTCAAACATTCATTTTCCGGTTTCTGATAAGGCCTATAAAGCAGCTTTAAGACGTTTAAAGTTTGAAGAATTATTTGTGGCACAAGTGCGCCTTAATTTAGTGCGTATTTCTAGGCATCAATCTAGTAGGGGTGTTGTTTTTGAAAAAGTAGGCGATTATTTTAATACATTTTACAACCAGTATTTGCCTTTCGAATTAACGGGTGCACAAAAAAGAGTACTCAAAGAAATTAGAACCGATACCGCTAGGGGGCGTCAAATGAACCGCCTTTTACAAGGTGATGTAGGTAGTGGTAAAACCATTGTAGCGTTACTTAGTATGCTACTTGCCGCAGACAATGGATATCAGAGTTGTTTAATGGCACCCACCGAAATTTTAGCGCAGCAGCATTACCAAGGACTCAGTGCACTATTAAAAGATATGGGGGTAGAACTTGCGCTTTTAACAGGTAGTACCAAAACAGCTGCAAGAAAAAAAATTATGCAAGGACTGCAAGATGGCACCCTACATTTTGTAGTAGGTACACACGCTGTTATTGAAGATAAAGTGCAGTTTCATAATTTAGGTTTTGTAGTTGTAGATGAACAGCACCGCTTTGGAGTAGCGCAGCGCGCTAAACTTTGGGAGAAAGCTATTGTGCCGCCGCACGTGCTTGTGATGACAGCAACACCAATCCCTAGAACCCTTGCCATGACTGCTTATGGCGATCTTGATTATAGTGTCATGGATGAACTCCCGCCAGGCAGACAACCCATCACAACCGTGCACCGAAATGAAATGATGCGCGCGTCCGTGATGGATTTTGTAAAAACAGAAATTGAAAAAGGAAGGCAAGCTTATTTTATTTATCCGTTAATTGAAGAGAGTGAAAAACTTAGTTACGAAGATTTGATGCAAGGGTATGAACAAGTAAAAAGTTTTTTCCCTGAACCAAATTATAGAATCAGCATGGTGCATGGAAGGCAACCTTCTGATCAAAAGGAAACCAACATGGCGCGCTTTGTAAATGGTGACACACAAATTATGGTGGCGACCACCGTAATTGAGGTTGGTGTGAACGTGCCCAACGCCTCCGTAATGGTGATAGAAAGCTCCGAGAAATTTGGACTTTCTCAGTTACATCAGTTACGTGGACGGGTAGGAAGGGGCTCCGAAAAAAGTTTTTGCGTTTTATTAACAGGTCAAAAAGTGAGCAACGATGCCAGGGAGCGCATCAAAATCATGTGTGCTACCAATGATGGCTTCTTAATTGCCGAAAAAGACCTAGAATTAAGGGGTCCTGGGGATATTGAGGGTACTAGACAAAGTGGTGCGTTGAACTTTAAGCTAGCAAATATTGTTAATGATAAAGAAGTGCTGGAAGTGGCCAAAATAGCAGCCGAAAAGCTGGTAGAAGAGGATCATACCCTCAATTTGGCAAAAAATTTAGAATTGAAAAACTATCTTCAGGCACAGAAGGCTAGGTCGGGGTGGGGTAAGATATCGTAACTTATAAATAAACATGATGTTGCTGCGCAGATTATTTGGTGTTGTATGGATCCTTTTTACACTCTCTTTGATTCAAGTGAGCGCACAGCAGTACCTCGAATTTACAGAAAACAAAGGGCAGTGGCCAACTGCTATTAAATTTCAAGCACAAACAGTTGCCGGTGCTATTGCACTTCAAAATAATGGGTATCGTGTACTCGTTCATAACCCTCAAGATTTAGCGGCATTAAACACGCACCCCCGTGAAAAAAATCATGTATCTACCATACCTGAAAATTTTGACGGTGTTTTGCATTCGCATGTATACGAAGTCAAGTTTTTAAATGCAAATCCTAATCCTACTATTGTTCCTGAAAAAATACAACCTTCATTCAATAATTATTTTATTGGAAATGATTCTAGCAAGTGGGCAAGTGAATGTAAAATTTACAAAGCAGTTGTTTACAAAGATTTGTATCCAGGCATCGACATTAGGTATTACACGAATGATGCACAATTAAAGTATGATATTATAGTACATCCAGGTGCCGATGTTTCAAAAATTGCACTATACATAGAAGGTGCTGATGGCATTAAATTAAAAAACCGCGCACTCGAAATAAAAACAAGGGTAACCACCGTTTCTGAATTAGCGCCTTACACGTATCAATTAAAAAAAGAGGGCAAAAAAGAAGTGGATTGTAACTATTCGGTAAAAGGAAATATTGTAAAATTTACAATTGCCGGAGATTATGATAAAACGGAAACCTTAGTCATAGATCCCTCTATCGTGTTTTATGGTTACACTGGAAGTACTGCAGATAACTGGGGCTTTACAGCTACCTATGATCCGCAGGGCAACTTTTATGCAGGTGGTATTGTATTTGGAAGTGTAGGTACATTTCCTGTCAACAATGGCGCTTTTCAAACCACTTTTGGTGGGGGTGTTTTAGAAGGAGATATTGGTGCTATGGATATGGGCATCATTAAGTTTGATCCAAGTGGTGTTAATCGAATGTATGCTACCTATATTGGAGGAAGAGGTAATGAGCAGCCCCATAGTTTAGTGGTGGATGCAAGTGGAAATTTAATTATTGCAGGAAGAACTTCATCCGGTAATACCTATCCTGTGAGAGGCCTTTCGACGTATGGCCCACTAGGTGGATTATTTGATATTGTTATTACTAAATTAAATGTAACAGGCAGCTCCATTATTGGATCAGTGCGTATGGGTGGAAGTGCAGATGATGGTGTTAATATTAGACCTAATTATATAAAGCCACAGGTGTCAGAATCTACTCGAAGAAATTATGGTGATGATGCCCGTAGTGAAGTTATTGTGGATGCTGCTGGTAATATTATTTTAGCTTCCGTTACACAGTCCGAAAATTTTAGAATTACGCCGGGAAGTTTTCAAACAACGCCTGGTAAAAAAACAACGACCCGTTTCCAGGATGGGGTGCTGGTAAAAATGACACCTAATTTAGACGCTGTTATTTTCAGCTCTTTTTTAGGCGGCGATAATGATGATGCTGCTTTTGTACTTGCTATCAACCCCTTGACAGGGTTTATTTATGTGGCTGGCGCAACCGCTAGTACTGATTTTCCAGGAACCAAATCAGGTGTTTTATTTGGAAGCAATCAAGGAAAAGTAGACGGTTATGTAACGTTTATTAGTCCCGATGGAAGCAGACAAATTTCGAGTAGTTATTTTGGAACATCTGGTGACGATATTATTTATGGAATTCAGTTTGATAAATTTGGTTTCCCTTATATCATGGGAACAACCACAGTTGCATGGCCCATTCTTAATTCACCTTTTAATAGTGGCGGCAATCAAGCTTCTGGTAAACAATTTATTTCCAAATTGCAGCCAGATCTAACGCAGTTTATTTACTCTGCTAATTTTGGAACAGCCACAGGTAGTTTCCCAAATATCTCTCCTACTGCTTTTTTAGTGGATCGTTGTGAAAATGTATACGTATCCGGTTGGGGCGGTACACTCGCACCAGGTTTTCCATCTGCAGGCACAAAAGGACTTACCACATTTGGAACTGGACAATTAAGCACCACTACAGATGGGGAAGACCTCTACTTTTTTGTACTAGAAAAAAGTGCTAAAAATATTTTATACGCTACATTTTTTGGTTCTATAACCGGGGCCAATGGTCCAGTTGCTGATCACGTAGATGGAGGAACCAGTCGCTTCGACAAAAATGGGACTATCTATCAATCTGTATGCTCTTGTTTAGGCTCTAATCCTGCACCAGGGACCGCTTTAAGAGGCTCTGCTGGTGTTTGGTCTCCCAATAATTTATCTGCCGATCCTAGCTCTGCTAGATGTAATTTGCTCGCCATCAAACTTGCCTTTAATTTAGCGGGTGTAGGCGCTGGTTTAAAAGCTTCCATCAAAGGAACCGTTAGAGATACCTCTGGTTGCGTTCCTATGACCGTAGATTTTACGGATACGCTAGCGCAGGGCAAATCTTATGTTTGGGATTTTGGTGACGGCACAGCACCTGTTACCTCTGCTACTGCAAAAATTTCTCACAATTTTACTAAAGTGGGGTTGTTTAAAGTTTCTTTAGTGGCTATTGATTCAAGCACTTGTAATATTGCTGATACCACTTATATAAATATGAATGTCAGAAATGATGCTACTACTTTATCATTTGTTTCTGCTAAAGTTCCGCCATGTGATCAATTGGTTTTCGAATTTGACAATACCAGTACGGGGCCGGCAGCAAAGCCTTTTACCAATAAAAGTTTCACTTGGGATTTTGGAGACGGCACAAAGCTCGCTGCAGGGACTGGCATTGTAAGACACACTTATGCGGCTGGAGGTGCATACAATGTAAAGCTCATTTTAAACGATGAAAATTATTGCAATAGTCCGGATAGTATAATTAAGCAAATTAGTTTGTCACCAAACGTTATTGCTAATTTTACATTGCCGCCAGCTGCGTGCGCACCTTTTAATGCTAGTTTTAGAAATACATCTACTGCGGGGCAGCAGTTTTTCTGGGATTTTGGTGATGGAGCAACGGCTACACAAACAAATCCTTCGCATGTATATGCAAGGCCTGGAACCTATAGGGTTCAGCTAATTGCGGTAGATGCCAATACTTGTAACAAGCGAGATACCATTGTAAAAAACCTTGTTGTCGTAAACAAACCAACAGCTGCTTATACCTATTCGCCAAATCCAGCAAGGCCTAATACCCCTGTGCAATTAGTGAATACCAGTGCAGGTGCCGTAACCTACAAATGGATTTTAGGTGACGGTAATTCGATTTCAACATCAAAGCGCGATACGGTTATTGCTTACCAATATCAAAAAACAGGAACGTATAATGTTTGTCTAGTGGCAATCAATGCAACAGGATGTTCAGATACAACTTGCGCGCCAATTGAAGCTACTGTAGAAGTTGGCTATAGTGTGCCAACCGCATTTACACCTAATGGCGATGGTGTTAATGACCGTGTGTTTGTTAGAGGTTTTGGTATTTCAAAAGTCAATTTTCAAATATTTAATAGATGGGGTGAACTCGTTTTTGCATCCACCGATATGAATACGGGTTGGGATGGATTTTACAAAGGAAAACTACAACCACAAGATGTATATCATTACAGCGCCGTCGTTGAATTTTATACCGGAGAAAAATTAGCCAAAAAAGGAGATGTCACTTTACTCAGATAGCCATGAAATCTAAAATGCATTTTATATTATTTCTTGTTTTTGTTGCAGGTATATTGCAATCAAATGCGCAAGACTTGCATTTTAGTCAATACTTTAATGCGCCAATATTAGTGAACCCCGCCAACACCGGTTTTAATCCTGATAATGATTATAGAATTGGCGCAAACTACCGCAATCAGTGGGGTGCAGTGGGCACACCATTTAAAACAATGTCTGTGTGGGGCGATGCGCAACTATTTACAGGTAAGTTTGAAAATGGTTGGATGGGTGTTGGTGGCGCTTTATACAGAGACGCAGCAGGAGCGGGTAATTTAATAAATACCAGTGCGTATGCATCTCTAGCGTACCATCAAATGCTGGGGTATAGTAGTTTGTTAAGTGTTGGTTTTACGGGTGGTTTTATTAGTAAGCGAATTGATATTGCTAAATTGTCTTTTGACAACCAGTGGAATGGTCAGTTTTTTGACATAACTATCCCATCTAACGAACCTTTTGCATTTAGTCAAACGGCTTACGCCGATTTGCAAGCGGGTATTAATTATGCATATTTCGCTTCAGACAAATTTTATATAAATGCCGGATTAAGTGCGCAACATATCAATAGACCCAAAGAAAGTTTTTTTGATCCACTTGTTTCAGATGCAAGTATCGACATGCGTTATACAGCGTTTTTAAATGCGAGTGTTAAAATCGGAGAATCTTGGATTGTAAATCCAAACGTTTATATGAGTAAAATGAATACGGCATCTGAATTGGTGCTAGGTGTTAATGCCAATCGTGATTTGAGTGGTGACGGGTCTAGGCAAATGATTTTGGGGCTTTACATGCGCAATGGAGATGCTGTTATTCCTGTTTTTGGCTTTCAATTAAATGACACCCGCTTTACCTTTAATTATGATGCTACTGTATCTACACTAAAGGCAGCCAATAATACCAGGGGCGCTTATGAACTATCTATCATTAAAACTGGCGTCGTTTCATCTGCATTATCAAGGGGCGTAAGATGTCCTTCGGTGAAATTCTAATTCTTTTCTTATTTTTAGTGCATTATTGACAAGCGCTCAACGTTTCGACTATGAAATATTTACCCCTCAACAAGCAAATTTTTATTGATAACCGTAAGCGGTTTGTAAAGGAAATGAAGCCGAACAGTATTGCTATTTTTGTAAGCAATGACGAGTGGCCTTCTAATGGAGATGCGCTTCATGCGTTTAAACAAAACACAGATTTATACTGGTTGTCGGGAATTGAGCAGGAAGATTCGATGGTTATTTTATTTCCAAATTGCCCCGACCCTAAATACCGTGAAGTACTAGTGCTTGTTAGACCTAACGAGCTAAAAGAAAAGTGGGATGGTAAGAGACTCCGCACTGCCGATGGTACGGCTATATCAGGGATTCAAACCATTGTATGGTTGGATACTATCGATGCAATGCTTCAAACATGGGTTCATTTAGCGGATACGATTTATTTAGACACCAACGAAAATGACAGAAAGTCTACCGCTATTGCAAGTAGAGATTATAGGTTTGTTGCAGAAATGAAAGCGAACTATCCGCTGCATGGCTATGAGCGTGCTGCAAAAATCATGCACAAATTAAGAGCCATCAAATCAAAAGAAGAAGTGGCTGTAATCAATAAAGCGATTGATATTACAGATCAAACTTTTAGGCATTTATTAGGCTTTATTAGGCCAGGCGTTACAGAGTATGAAATTGAAGCAGAAATTTATCATCAATTTTTAAAGCAGCGCGCAACGGGTCCTGCCTACCATAGCATTATTGCAAGTGGCGATAGAGCAAGAACCCTTCATTATGTTTCCAACAATCAGGTCTGTGAAGCAGGCGAAATGCTCCTCATGGATTTTGGTGCCGAATATGGTGGTTACTGTGCCGATTTAACAAGAACAGTGCCCGTGAGTGGCGTGTTTACCAAGCGTCAAAAAGAAGTATACAATGCATGTTTGCATTTACATAATTATGCCAAGTCTATTTTAAAGCCTGGCATATCTATTGTTCAGTACACCGATAAGGTTGGGGTAGAAGCGACCAAGCAGTTTGAAAAAATTGGTCTGTTGTCAAAAGCGGCCATTAAAAATCAAGACCCAGAAAATCCAGCGTACCGAAAATATTTATACCACGGTATTTCACATCATCTAGGACTTGATGTACATGATCTTGGAACAAGAACCGCGCCTATACAGGCTGGCATGGTATTTACGATAGAGCCAGGTATTTATATCGAAGAAGAAAAAATGGGTATTCGTATCGAAAATAATTTCTGGATTACAAAAACAGGGAATATAGATCTCATGAAAAATATTCCAATCACTGTCGATGAAATAGAATCGTATATGAAGGCAACTTCTAACAAAAGAAAGAAATAAGTAGCATGATTAAAAAGCAAATACCTAATTTATTTACCTTACTGAATCTGTTTTTTGGGTGCGTCGCCATTGTGTATATCACAGAGCCAGGTATCGTCATTACAACTGGAGCCGAAGGCCAAAGTTTAATTGAAATGCCGCAACAAATTTATAGAGCTAGTTTATGTTTAGCAATTGCGGCTGTTGTGGATTATTTCGATGGCTTTTTAGCTCGACTTTTGGATAGCTCTTCTGAAATGGGAAAACAATTAGATTCGTTAGCAGATCTTGTAAGTTTTGGCGTTGCGCCTTCACTTATTGCGTATCAGTTTTTAAGACTTTCACTAGCAGAAGATATTGATGGTTTATCTGCATCATGGTATCAGCTCCTGCCTGTATTTATTTTACCCTGCGCAGCTGCGTATCGACTAGCTAGGTTTAATTTGTCGGCGCCGTCTAGTGCGGGCTTTACAGGAGTTCCTGTGCCTGCAGTGGGTCTATTATTTGCCTCTTTTCCTGTCATATACTGGTATGCGCCCATAGAGCAAGCAGTGGTAACGGGTTTGCTACTCAATAAATGGTTTTGGTATCTGGTGGTACTGGGCTGTAGCTATTTAATGGTGTCTACGCTCCCAATGATGGCATTTAAGTTCAATCAAGTTTCGTTTAAAAAGCTACTTCCACTGCTTATTTTAGTGGCTATTGGCCTAGTTTCTGCGTTAAGTTTTGGATGGATCGCAGTTCCCATTGTTTTTATTGCTTATGTAGTTCTATCTTTGTCCCTCAAATATTGGTATTTATGATTTTCAATGTTCAGATTAAGGTAATGCCCTTAAAAGATTTATTAGATCCTCAGGGTAAGGCAGTTTTAAGTGGTCTTCAAAATTTAGAAATCACTGCAGTGCAGGATGTACGTGTAGGTAAAAATATCAGCTTACAAATTGAAGCTGATAGTAAAGAGGCAGCTACTGTTATAGCAGAAAATGCTAGTAAAAAATTACTTGCAAATGCAGTAATGGAATATTTTGAAATAGAATTTTTAGCTTAATTCGCTCCAATAATAAGGCCATGTTATACCTAGTACCTACACCACTTGGTAATTTAAAAGACATGACTTTTAGGGGTATTGAAGTGTTGCAATCTGTAGATGTTATTTTATGTGAAGACACTCGAACGTCTTATAAATTATTACAGCACTATCAAATCCAAAAACCATTATCACCCTACCATCAGCACAATGAGCATAAAATAGTAGGTCATTTAATTGATCAACTAAAAGCAGGTAAAAACTTTGCACTTATTACGGATGCGGGCACACCTGCTATTTCTGACCCTGCTTTTTTACTGGTGCGAGATTGTATCAAAGAAGGTATACGCGTTGAGTGTTTACCCGGTGCCACTGCCTTTGTGCCGGCGCTTGTCAATAGCGGCATCCCAACCAACCGTTTTGTGTTTGAAGGATTTTTACCTTTAAAAAAGGGCAGACAAACCATGTTAAAAGAATTGGCTGTCGAGCCACGCACCATCATACTATACGAAAGTCCGATGCGACTTGTAAAAACACTGAAAGAGTTGGCTACATATTTTGGTGCAGACCGCCTCGCCAGTGTTAGTAGAGAACTTACCAAAATGTTTGAAGAAAATAAGCAGGGAAGCTTGCAAGATTTGGCGGTATACTTCGAATCAAAATCGGTGAAAGGCGAAATTGTAATTGTGATTGCTGGCGCCGAATAATTCCTTAATTTTATTGGTACACTTTAATTGAATAAAAAATGAAAAAGATTTTATTGTTTGGATTCGTATGTTTATTTATGATGCACGCATCAATACTCGTTGCGCAACCAGATCGTCCGCAACAGCGCATCAAGTATACCATTCAAGCAAATATGGATGTGGTGTCTAACAAAATTAATGGTACCGAAAAAATTGTATACACCAACAATTCATCGGACACATTAAACAAGATTTTTTTTCATACTTATTGGAATGCTTTTCAGCCAGGAAGCAGTATGGATATTAGAAGCAGAGAGCTTGGTCAAATTCAAATTCGACCTGCTTCCAGAATGAGTGATGGACTTGATTGGGATGCGCGCGTTAAAGATCGTATCAGTAAATTAACGCCTTCCGAAATTGGCTACCAAAACGTTAAGTATGTAAAAATAAATGGCGTGGCACAAGTATTAAAAGAACATGAGACCATACTTGAAGTTGTTTTAGCAAAACCAATATTGCCAAAATCGTCGGTACAAATGGAAGTATCCTTTGAAGCGCAGGTGCCGCTCCAAGTTAGAAGAAGCGGAAGAGACAATAAAGAAGGGATCAGGTATAGCATGAGCCAGTGGTACCCTAAAGTAGCAGAATATGATTATCAAGGTTGGCATGCCAATCAATACATTGCTCGTGAGTTTTATGGTGTATGGGGTGATTTTGACGTTAACATCACCATCGATAAAAACTATTTTGTTGCAGCAGGCGGGGATTTGCAAAATCCTCAAGAAATTGGAATGGGTTACGAAACGCCTGGTTCAAAACTTGTAACGACTTCTGGCGATACTAAAACATGGAAATGGCAAGCCTACAATGTGCACGATTTTATGTGGGCTGCAGATCCTACGTATAAAATGATTACCCGTAAACCTGCTGGAGGTGGTCCACTTTTAAGGGTTGTTTACAAGGCAGTGGATTCTTTAGAAAACAATTGGCAAAAGATGGCAGATGTTGTAACAAATGCATATCCCATTATAGCAAAAACTTTTGGTCCTTATCCGTACAAAACATACACGTTTATTCAGGGTGGAGATGGCGGCATGGAATATCCAATGTCTACACTTATTAAAAGTGCGAGTGTTGGTACCGCCATTCATGAGTGGATGCATACCTGGTATCAAATGCTCATGGGTTCGAACGAATCTTTGTATCCATGGATGGATGAAGGCTTTACTGATTATGCAAGTACACGTGTTATGGCGGAACTTAACGGCAGTAAAGGTTTCCCATATGAAGGTTCTTACCGAAGTTATGTTAGCTTAACAAAAAGCCCCTTTGATGAACCAGCAAGTACACATTCGGATCATTACAATACCAATTTAGCGTATAGCACTTCTTCGTATAGCAAGGGTGCTGTGTTTATGAGTCAGTTGGGATATGTAATTGGCGACTCAGTAAGAGACCAAGTGTTAATTGATTATTATAACGCTTGGCGGTTTAAGCATCCCAATCCTAATGATTTTATTAGAGTTGCAGAAAAAAGAAGTGGATTAGAACTTGATTGGTATAAAGAGTATTGGATTAATTCTACCAAAACGATCGACTATGCAGTAGGCGACATTAATCTTATTCAGGATAAAACCAATATCACGATTAAGCGTGTTGGTAAAATGCCAATGCCTATCGATATTTTAGTTACCTATAAAGATGGTACTCAAGAAATGCATTATGTGCCACTTAATTTACAATTTGGAGAAAAGCCAACCGAAAGTAATATTCCAAGAACGGTGCATGCGGCATGGAAATGGGTAGATCCAATATATCAGGTTGCTATTTCAAAATCAATTAAAGATATTAAGTCTATAGAAATTGACCCATCGTTGAGAATGGCGGATGTTAATAGAACAAATAATAAACTCGTGATACCGGATTAGTATTCCATTTCTTTTAATGTTGGCGCTTTAAACCAAGTGATAACCACTACTAAAAGTGTCATGCAGCCACCAAAAACAACACTGGGAACGACGCCCATCATTTTAGCAGCAACGCCACTTTCAAACTGGCCAAATTCATTGCTGCTATTAATAAACATAGAATTTACACTCATTACACGCCCGCGCATATTGTCGGGCGTTTTGAGTTGTAATATGGTGCCACGTATAACAACACTTATGCCATCTACAATACCACTTATGAGTAATACGATAAAGGTGAGCCAGAACATTTTTGAAAGGGCAAATACAATGATGCAAATTCCAAAAATAGCCACCGATATTAGTAGTTTTTTCCCTTGTGCTTTTTTTAATGGAAATGCAGTGAGTAATATAATCACAATGACAGATCCAATGTCAGATGCCGCATTAAGCCAGCCAAATCCAATCGGGCCAACTTTTAAAATGTCTTTAGCAAAAACAGGAATCATAGCAACGGCGCCACCAAATAAAACGGCAAATAAATCGAGCGTTAGGGCACCAAATAATTCTTTGGTTTGATACACATACCTGAGTCCTTCTTTTACACTCTCAAGCGTTTTTTTCTCTCCAGGCTCATTTAATGAAGGCTTTGGGGTAAGCTGGTACATGAATAGATAGCCCGCAAATACAAGTGAGCAAATAATAGCTAATGAACCCGTGTTGCCAATTAGGGCAATTAAAAATCCAACAATGGCATGACCTGTAACAGACGCGCCTAACCAAATGCCCTGACCCCAAGTAGTCGCATTTTGAATGGTTTTTTTAGGTACAATAGCAGAGAGTATCGTGCCAAATGTTGGTCCGGTAAAGGATCTAAAAACCCCAGTAAAAAATATGGCAATGTAAATACTAAATGCAATCCAGTGCTTACTTATTTGGCTAGCTGTAAAACTGGTAGATAATAGGAGTAAAAATAAAGCGCAGGTAAAATAAAGCGCCACTCCAGTTAGTAGCAGTTTTCTTTTTTCGCTTATATCAATAATATGTCCGGCATAGAGTGATAATGAAACTGCTGGTATTACTTCTGATAAGCCAATAAGCCCAATGGCAAAGGGTTCGTCTGTTAATTCGTATATCCACCACCCAACAAGTGTTCCCATCATGCGCAGTCCCATGATAAACAAAAACCGCCCGATCATGAGATGTCTAAATTCGGCAATCCGCATGGCTTCAAACGGGTCATGTTTTGCTTGTGTTGAAGTCAGTTCTTGTTGCATTAGTTTGGCTTAGCTGTTATGGTAAAATAAAATAGTGTTGTCCCTGCGCTAAGTCTTTGTCTAGGGCGTCTAATACTACTTGCACATGCGCATCATTATTTAAAAAATCGGCATTGCTAGCATCGATGAAAATGGTATTAATATTGTGCTGCTTGATATAGCTGGTATAGGTTTCCTGTAAATTAAACAAGTAATCGTCTTTAATATCCTGCTCGTAACTTCTATTTCTCTTTTTAATATTTTCTTGTAATTTTTGAACAGGGGCGTGCAGGTAAATTAAAATATCTGGAACTGTTATTTGTTGATGAATGATGTCAAATAGTTTTTGATACAATCTAAATTCTTCGTCAGGCAAATTCACTTTTGCAAATAACAAGCATTTTGTAAATAAATAATCTGAAATAGTTACTTGTTGAAACAGGTCCTGGGTATTTAAAAAATCTTTCAGTTGCTTATAGCGTTCGGCCATAAAAAAAAGCTCCAAAGGAAATGCGTATTGGTCCGGCTTTTCGTAAAATTTTGGCAAAAAAGGATTGTCTGCAAATTCTTCTAAAATCAGTTTTGCATTTAGTTTTTGTGCTAGTATGTTTGACAAGGTTGTTTTACCTGCTCCAATATTCCCTTCAATTGTAATAAACTGATGCTTCATAGACATTCATTCTCAATGGGTAAAAATAAAGCTGAACTTGGCTTTTGCCTTTATTTTTTTTGCACATCAAGGGTGTCGGGGCAGTTGACGAGAAGTTCGCTGACTGTTTTATCTAAAATAGGGTGGTGAAGCGAAGGCGCTATCTCGGCAAGCGGAAGGAGTGCAAATCGGCGGTTATGTAGTTGCGGGTGGGGTATTGTTAGTGTATTGGTGTCTAGCACCTTGTCATCTATCATTAAAATGTCTAAATCAATGGTGCGTGGGCCATATTTTTTGGTACGGATCCTGCCCATTTCAATTTCTATAGCTAAAAGTTGTGCTAAAAGTGTTTCTGGAGGTAAGGACGTATTTAGTTGTATGGCTTGGTTGTAAAATGCCGGTTGATTGGTATTGCCCCAGGCAGCTGTTTCATAAATGGAGGAGGTGTGGGTAATGCGACCACATAAGGCCTCAATTTGCTTTATTGCCTGCTCTAAATAAGCCGCTCGGTCCCCTAAATTCCCGCCTATCAGTAAATATGCTGTGTTCATAAATTACCCCGTTAATCGCCCCAAATATCTTTAATTTCACGTCTTTAAATGCAGTTGTGAACAATATTGTTCCGCTTTTATTTTAACCTATTGCTATGAAGAGCTTTTTTAAAATATTTATTGCCAGTTTGTTGGCGCTGATTGTGTTTTCAATTTTAGGTGTGATGGTGCTTATTGGCATTGCTGCCTCAGCCTCTAGTTCTGATAAACCGGTTATTGGTTCCGATGCGGTTTTGGTATTAGATCTTTCCAAGCCTTACAAAGAAACCGTTCAAGAAAATCCATTTGCGTCTCTAACCACCGACGGAGATTTTGAAACACCATCTCTATTTGATATGGTTAGACTTATTGAGCATGCTAAATTAGATGCGAACGTCAAAGGAATTTATATTTTAGCGAGTTCCAATGTAAATGGATTTGGTGCTTCAGAAGAAATCAGAAAAGCGCTACTTGATTTTAGGAAGTCTAAAAAGTTTGTGGTTGCCTATGGCGAAACAATTTCGCAAAAAGGATATGCAGTAGCTAATGTAGCACAAAAGATTTTCGTGCATCCGCAAGGAGGGCTTGAATGGGCTGGTTTTTCAAGCAATCTAGTTTTCTTAAAGGGGATGCTCGATAAATTAGAAATCAAGCCGGAAATATTTTATGCAGGTAAATTCAAAAGTGCTACCGAACCACTTCGTGAAACGCAAATGACGGATGCTAACCGATTACAAACAAGTGTATGGTTGGGTGATTTGTACAATCAATTTTTATATCAGACTGCTGCTGCTCGTAATCTAGACACAGCATTTATTAGATCGCTAGCTGTAGAAGGTACAATTCAAACTGCTGCTGATGCTGTAAAATATAATTTAATCGATGGATTAAAATATGATGATCAAGTTAAAAACGAAATTACTGGCCGTTTAAATCTAGCAGTTAATTCAAAAATTAATTTTATTTATTTCGGAGAATATGCAAAGTCAGTAACCCTTAACGAATCTTCAGCTTCAGAAAAAATTGCTGTTATTTATGCTAATGGCGACATAATAAGCGGAACAGGTGCAGATGAGCAGGTCGCTAGTGATGATTATAAAGAGCTTATCAGAAAAGCGCGTTTGGATAAATCTGTTAAAGCCATTGTGCTGCGCGTTAATTCGCCGGGGGGTAGTGCACTCGCAAGTGATGTTATTTGGCGTGAAGTGAGCCTTGCAAAAAAAGAAAAACCTGTAGTTGTTTCAATGGGTGACGTTGCTGCATCGGGTGGGTATTACATCGCATGTAACGCGAACAAAGTATTTGCCAATGCCTCCACCATAACCGGGTCAATTGGTGTATTTAGTATTGTGCCCAATATCGAATCGTTTTTGAAAAACAAAATCGGGATTACTACTGATAGAGTAAGAACGGGCCCTTTTGCTGATATGGGAAGTATGGACCGTGCACTTACAACGCCTGAAAAAATGTTTTTTCAAGCTTCTACCGATTCTATTTACAATACTTTTAAATCACGTGTTGCTGAGGGGCGTAAAAGAAATATGGAATATGTAGATAGCATTGCGCAGGGACGTGTTTGGACGGGTACAAGAGGCTTAAGTGTTGGTCTTGTAGATGAAATCGGAACACTTTCAGACGCTATTAAAGCTGCTGCGTCTATGGCTAAAATAACAACATACAGGCTTAAAGAATATCCCGAAAAAAAGAATATTTTGGAGCAACTCTTTAATAATTATAAGCGAACTGTTTCGTTGCATTTAATAGAATCAGAATTAGGGGTAGATCATTTACTTATGATGCAGCAAGTTAAAAAAGTAAAAGCGATGGTTGGTGTGCCACAGGCTAAATTACCATACACTATTTCTGTTCACTAATTGATCACTATGTCTTCAAAGTACAGTCAAATTACTGCGATGCTGGCCATTACAAAAGGTAGCTTAAAAGCTATTTTGCGTAGTCCTTCGGCGGTGGTTTTTAGTATCGCTTTTCCACTCATCTTTATTTTAGTTTTTGGATTTATTGGAGGAAGCAACGGAAAAACATCTGTTAAAATAGCTATTGATCCTCATTCAGATACCACAAGCCCGGTTTATACAGCGCTTACAAATATCAATAGTATTAAGATTGTAAAGGGTAGCCCTGACACTTTGCAGCAAGAGCTGGAAAAAGGTAGAATCACTGCTAGTATATTCATTGCAAAAACGGGTCTCGTAAGTCCTGCTTATAACATAAAAATAACAAGCTCTGGTGCTGTTATGCCCCAAAATATTCAGCTGTTACAGTCTGTTTTAAGTGGTGTGATTGCAGGTATGAATCAAAAATATTTTGAGGGCAACCAAACCATTGCCCGCGTTGATGCTACTATTTCACAAATACCCGGAAGGGCTTATAAAACCATCGACTTTATACTACCGGGTCAGCTCGGATTTTCATTGTTAAGTTCAGGTGTATTTGGGGTTGCTTTTTTGTTTTTCAATCTCCGTCAGCAACTGGTTCTAAAACGTTTTTATGCCACACCCATTAAGCGGGCGTATATAGTATTAGGCGAGGCGTTAAGCAGGGTTATATTTCAATTGTTGACAGCGATTATTGTCATTGGCGTTGGGCATTTTGCATTTGGATTTACACTCGTACACGGGCTTACTACTTTTGCAACCATCATGCTCTTAAGTTTTATTGCCCTTGTATTATTTATGGGCTTTGGATTTATTGTAAGTGGGCTTGCAAAAAATGAAAGTACCATACCGCCCTTTGCTAATTTATTTACGTTGCCGCAGTTTTTGTTGGCGGGCACTTTTTTTTCGGTAGAAACTTTTCCAACATGGCTTCAACCTATATGTAATGCGCTACCCTTAACGCACTTTAATAACGCCATGCGAAACATTGCTTTTGAAGGCGCTACTTTAGCAGCCTGCGGCAAAGAGTTGTTGATACTTGGCTTATGGATTGTGGGTGTGTATGCTATTGCTTTTAAAACATTTAAATGGGATTAAGATGCGTGTTCTTAAATTAGGTATCATCAGTGCAGTTGTTTTTTTTGTTTTGTTTACCCTCGGCGGTTTGCTACTACCTGCTCATAATATTGTATCTCGTGCTGTAAACATTAAAGCAAAGCCAGCATCTATTTTGCCACTGGTGCAAAATAAATCGGAGTGGCATTTGTGGATAGAGGGAATGGATAGTGCAGCTACAGATAAGCGTCAACAAGTACAAATTGTTGCTGTGTCAGATTCGCTTGTAGTGGCCAATTGGAAAACGGCCGAATCAGCGTATACTACAAAATTCAGGTTCATATACAATCCAGGGCAGGCTGTTACCATTGTTCAGTGGCAGTTTGAGCAAGATGTGAAGTGGTATCCTTGGGAGCGTATCAGTTCTTTAATGAATGATAAAATACTAGGCACCTTAATGGAAAAAAACCTAGCTAAACTTCAGTTGGTAGTAGAAGCTAACTAGGTTTTTTATAATAGAGAATTCGATTAAATGATCTCGTTTAGAGGATCTCGACAATGAACATTAGATAATTAAAAGCGCATCACCATAACTGAAGAAACGGTATTTGTCTTTGATGGCTTTCTTGTATGCTTCCATTGCTAAATCATAACCTGCAAAAGCGCAAGTCATAATGAGTAAACTTGTTTTAGGTAAGTGGAAGTTGGTTACAAGGCTATCTGCTACATTAAAATTATAAGGAGGGTGGATAAAGTGATTCGTCCAGCCTTCGCTTGGCTTTAATAACTTTTCGGCTGTAAAGCTACTTTCCATGGCGCGCATGGTGGTTGTTCCAATAGAGCAAATACGACGACCATTTTGTTTGGCTTTGTTTACAATATTGCAAGCCTCTTCAGAAATTTGGTAGTACTCTGCGTCCATTTTGTGTTTGCTTAAGTCTTCTACTTCGATAGGTCTAAATGTGCCTAAACCTGTGTGAAGTGTTACCTCTGCAAAACGGACACCTAATATTTCACATCTTTTAATAAGCTCTTTACTAAAGTGTAAACCAGCAGTAGGAGCGGCAACTGCACCTTCATGTTTTGCATATACGGTTTGGTAACGCTCTTTATCTTCTTCGTCTGGTTTGCGTTTGATATATTTAGGCAAAGGCGTTTCACCTAAAAATTCTAACATTTTTTTGAAACTCTCATCGTCGTCATCCCATAAAAAACGAATGGTACGACCACGGCTTGTAGTATTATCAATAACTTCAGCAACCAACTCTTCATTGTCGCCAAAATATAATTTATTACCTACTCTAATTTTTCTTGCGGGATCAACAATTACATCCCAAAGTCTGTTTGGTTTGTTTAATTCACGCAGTAAAAAAACTTCAATTTTAGCACCCGTTTTTTCTTTACGGCCATACATACGTGCCGGAAATACTTTGGTGTTATTTACTACGAAAACATCTTTATCATCATAGTATTCTAAAATGTCACGGAAATTTTTATTTTCCATATGACCACTTTTTCTGTCTACGACAAGAAGGCGACTGTCTTCTCTTCTTTTGGTTGGATTTTGTGCGATCAGGTTAAGGGGTAGATCGAACTTAAATTGTGATAATTTCATGTTACGGCATGATTATTTAGTGAAGGCTGCAAAAGTAGGTAAAAATTGCCAAAATTAGGGCAGGGCTGCAATAAGTTGTTGTGTGTAAAGGCTTTTAGGAGAATGGTACACCTCCTCGGCAGGTCCAATTTCTTCAATTTTACCCTGGTTCATGACCATGATTCGGTCGCTTATGTATTTCACTACCGATAAGTCGTGGGTGATAAATAGAGCCGAAAACTGCATGGAAGCTTTTAGGTCGTTAAGTAGGTTTAGTACCTGCGCCTGAACACTCACGTCCAGTGCAGAAACACTTTCATCGCAAATCACAAATTTGGGCTCCATAATAAGTGCTCTTGCAATAACTATCCTTTGACGCTGCCCACCACTAAATTCATGTGGGTATTTGTTGTAACAATCGGCTGGAAGCTCTACTTTTTCGAGCATATCAATAACCCTTTCTTTCCTTGCTGATTTATTTTGCGCCATTTGATGAACTAGCAGTGGTTCCGCTATGGCATCGCCAATGCGCATGCGTGGGTGTAATGAACTATATGGATCTTGAAAAATCAGTTGAATAATTTTTTTGTAATCCTGATTATAAGCTTTGTTTGGAGTCGCAATCGTTTCTCCTTTATATAATATTGACCCTTCGTTCATTTTTTGTAATCCAACAATAGATCTCCCAAGTGTGGTTTTGCCACATCCCGATTGTCCTACAAGGCCAAGCGTTTCTCCTTCTTTTATATCAAATGAAATGTTATCTACGGCGGTAAAACTTTTGGTTACTTTTCCAAAAATATTGGTCGCTATAGGAAAGCGAATGGTTAGATGATTAACTTCTAGTAAAGTGTTGTTATAATTTATTCCAGACTCCGCAACAGCAGCACCAATAGGGGGTATTTTGTAATTTGGATTGGATAAAAAATCGTTTACAACAGGTAGTTTATAGCTTTTGGGATAAAGGCCTGGCCTACATGCTAAAAGCGCCTTGGTATATGGATGTGCCGGGTTTTTAAATAGTTCAATTGTTGTGTTTTCTTCAACTACTTCTCCTTTGTAAAGAACGGTCACAGTGTCTGCAAAAGAAGCGACTACATTTAAATCATGGGTAATAAATAAAATGCCCATGCCTGTTTCTTGTTGTAGCTTTTTAAGTAATATTAAAATATTTTTTTGTACCTGTACATCAAGTGCTGTTGTGGGCTCATCACAAATGAGTAAATCGGGTTTACCACTCATGGCCATGGCAATCATGACCCTTTGTTTTTGTCCTCCACTTAATTCGTGCGGGTACTTATTCATTGCTTTTTCAGGGTCATTTATTTGAACACTGGTAAA
>JBEITL010000123.1:0-4943 GCA_040374915.1 Sediminibacterium sp.
AATACTTAGCCGTAAGATGGACGGCTCAAGATGGTAGCAGTGGACTTCAAACATTTTATGAATTGAACAGGGCTAAAAACTTTGATGATTACATGAGCGCTATTAATCATTGGACTTGTCCTGGACAAAACTTTGCATTTGCAAGTGTAAGTGGCGATATCGCTATTAAACAACAAGGTGCTTTTGTTGCTAGGTGGAATAGGCAAGGCGATTTTATTATGCCCGGTCAGGACAGTAGTTATTTATGGCAGGGCATGATTCCTGCTTCCGAAAACCCGATGATGAAAAACCCGGAGCGTGGTTTTGTGAGTAGTGCCAACCAAAAGTCTACCGATAGCACCTATCCTTATTATTTAGGAGCAGCCAATGCATTTCCTTTATACCGTGGTATTATCATCAATAAAAAGTTGAATGCGATGTTTGGTGTTACACATCAAGATGTACAGGCGCTTCAAACTAATAATGATAATATTTTTGCAGAAATGGCTAGGCCTGCCATCTTTAAATTTTTAAATGAGGCAACATTAAACGCAGCAGAAAAAAAGTATGTTGGTTATTTGCGCAATTGGAATTTGCGCAATGATGTCAATGAAAAAGGAGCTTCTGTATTTAGAGCCATTTGGGATAGTTTAAAAGTAGCTGTTTGGGCCGATGAATTTAAAAATGCAAAACTTCCATTACAATGGCCTGAAGAGTCTGCACTACTTGAACAAATGTTAAAAGATTCTGTCATTCTTTTTCACGATAATATTACAACCCCAAATGTGAGAGAGACCATGGTTGATGCTGTAACAGAAGCTATTAAAAAAGCAACACCTCAATTACAGCAAATGGAAAAAGAAGGAACACTTGCTTGGGGCGCTTACAAAGACACGCGTGTAAACCACTTACTAAAAATACCATCACTTAGTAGACTCCATTTACCAATTGGTGGTGGAGAGCATATTATCAATGCAACAAAAGATAACCATGGTCCAAGTTGGCGCATGGTGGTTCACCTCGTAGATGGTATAGAAGCCTATGGTGTGTATCCGGGTGGTCAAAATGGAAATCCAGGAAGTAAATATTACGACAGCTTTATTGATAGTTGGGCTGCTGGTAAATACTACCGTCTTTTATTTTTATCCAAAGAAGCCGCTCAACAAAATAGTCAAATGAAATGGCGTTTAACTTTTACAAATTCTTAATTTAATTTTGTATGAAATTTATAGTAGCAATTTTTTTACACGCTTTTTTAGCTTTTGCAATAGGATTGTATAGTCAGTTTCCTTGGTGGCTATTTGTAGGCACATCTGGTATTGTGGCTTTTTTTATCATGGATTCGCCAGCTAAAAGTTTTTTCGCAGGATTTTTAGGGGTAGGTGCTTTATGGGCAGGTCTGGCTACCGGTAAAGACTTAGCCAATGCACATTTACTATCTAGTAAAGTGGCACAAATACTCCCTTTGGGGGGATCATACATCGCGCTGATTGTTCTTACTGGAGTAGTAGGCGGGTTATTGGGTGGTTTTGTGGGTCTTACCGGCGCATATTTGCGCAGTAAATCTACCAAGTAGACATTAATTTTTACCATTTAACAAATAGGTAGCTTCTATTCATGAGAAGCTGCCTATTTTTGTTTTTATGCGTCTTTATTGTTATCTGTTTATTGTATCTCTTTGTTTGCTATGTGGTGGTGAGGTTTTTGCACAAACCGTTGTAACCGGATCCATCACCGATGCCACGGGTAAAAAACTCGCACACGCTTCTGTTTTAATCAAAGGCACTACAAGAGGCGTTACTGCTAATGCCGACGCAAAGTTTTCATTGACACTAGTAGCGGGTTCATACACCATTGTTTGTAATTATGTAGGTTTTGAAGCGGTAGAAAAGAAAATAAAAATAGTACCAGGACAGGATACACTTTTGTTGCCATTTGTACTATCCAAACAAGTATACCTGCTAAATGATGTTGTTGTAAATTCAAAAGGGGAGGATCCTGCTTATGCCATTATCAGAAAAGCCATTAAAAAAAGGCCCGATTATTTAAATGAGATTAAAAAGTTTAGTGCGGAGGTGTATATAAAAGGACAATTGGTTTTAAATGATTATCCAAAATCATTTTTTGGAAAGTCTTTAGCGCCTGGCAATTTTGATACGGTTAAAAACCGAATTTTATTTTTATCCGAAACTGTTTCTGATTATTATGTAGACGTTCCCAACAAAGAGCGTATTGAAGTTAAGTCTTCTAAAGTAAGTGGCAGAAGTAATGGTTTTGGACTTAGCAATCCGCAAATCATTTCTTTTTATCAAAATAATATTGATCTCGCCAACGGACTAAATCCACGCGGTTTTGTATCTCCTATTGCAGATGGAGCCCTTGCATTTTACAACTATAAATTTGAAGGCACTTTTTATGAAAACGGTATCGAAATTAGTAGGATTCGTGTGTTACCTAAACGCAAATATGAGCCACTTTTTTCAGGTATTATTAATATCATCGAAAATGAATGGCGTCTTCATAGTGTTCAACTGAGCTTGTATAAAGAACAGCAAATGCAACTTTTGGATACCCTTCAAATAGAGCAGATTTATGTTCCTACAAAGCAGGGTTGGGTTATAAAAAATCAGGTTATTTATCCAAAGGGTAAATTCTTTGGTTTTGCTTTTTCTGGAAGCTTTGTTCAGGTCTATGATCAATTTAATTTAGCGCCTCAGTATGGTAAAAAGTTTTTTGGTAACACCTTTTTAAAATACCTAGATAGTTCCAATAAAAAAAGTAGTGCTTATTGGGATAGTATTAGACCAGTTCCACTTGGTATTGCAGAAGCTAAAGATTATGCAAAAAAAGATAGCCTAGAAAAAATTAGACAAAATCCAAAATACTTAGATTCTCTAGACCGTATTCGAAATAAATTTAAATTATCTGGTTTTTTATTAACAGGGCAAACGATTAACAGGCAAAGTAAAAAAACGCGTATTCAATTTGATGCTTTAATTGGTTCTATTAATTTTAATACTGTCGAAGGTTACAATGCCACTTTTTCACCACGTTGGACAAAGCGTTACACCGGTCGTAATAGTCTATCTGTAGAGCCTTCACTTCGTTATGGATTTAGCAACACTAGATTACAGCCCTCTGCTACCGTAAGGTATAATTTTGGAAAAAAATATTTCAATAATATAGGTGTTGGTTTTGGTAGAAAAATGTTCCAATTCAATAATGACATTGCTATTCCTGAAACTCAAAATACCATTCAAACTATTTTATACGAGCGTAATTTTTTAAAATTATACGAGGCTCAGTTTGTTAATATTGGTTATGGAGCAGGCCTAGGAAGTGGGCTTAATTTTAGGGTTAATTTTCAATATCAAAATAGATTGGCGCAACCTAATTTAACCAAGCCGCTCATTTTTGTAGATCATATTAATAGGAGTTATTCGCCCAATACACCATCACCTGCATCAAACGATCCTTTTGAAAAGCATCAAGCGGCTACTTTAACGGGCGTATTAACTTGGCAACCAGGAGGTAAATACATCGAACTTCCTGAGCAAAAAATAGGGGTGGGTTCCAAGGCACCTACATTTACACTCACCTATAAAAAAGGGGTTCCAAATTTACTCGGTAGTGATGTCGATTATAGCAAATGGTCACTTAATGTGTCTGATGATTTGCCACTTGGTCTTGGAGGAACACTTCAGTACCGGGCAACTATGGGTGGATTTATAAATGCTAACAAATTATTTACGCCCGATTTTCAACATTATTTCGGTAACCAAGCGTATGTTACAATCGAGCATTTAAAAGGCTTTCAATTGCTACCTTATTATCAGTTTAGCAACCAGTCTCGATTTTTTTCCACTGTTTTTGCTGAGTATCATTTAAATGGGCTGATCACCAATAAAATCCCTGGCTTTAGAAAACTCAATTGGTTTTTAGTAGGAGGGGTGAGCTATTTGCACGTGAATAATATGGTTGATTACACCGAGGCGATTATCGGGATCGAAAATATTTTTAAAGTGATGCGTGTCGACCTCATCCATGGCTATCAGAAGGGTGAGCCCACAAGAACCGGGGTTCGAATCACGGTTCCAATTACGTTTAAATAATTTATCTATTTTTGCGGTACTATGGCAGTTCTACACAACCGGGTCTCCAACGAGGAGTTAAAGGCGCTTATGATGGCGGAAACTTTTCACCGAGTTACCGTTAGCTTTTATGCCTATTTCCCGGTACAAAATCCAGCCGTTTTTAGAGACGATTTATACAAAGCGTTATTTCCATTACAAGTATTTGGTAGAATTTATGTTGCCAACGAAGGCATCAATGCGCAAATAAGTGTACCTGATTTTAATTTCGACAAATTCAAAGAGCAACTACATGCCTTTGAGCATTTACATGGACTTCGTTTAAATATTGCCGTAGATGATGATGGTAAAAGTTTTTGGGTACTAAAAATTAAAGTGCGCGATAAAATTGTTGCAGACGGCATAACAGATCCAACATTTTCTATGGAAAATAAAGGTAAGTATGTGAATGCTGTTCAAATGAATGAGCTACTTCAAAAACCAGACACTATTGTTATAGACATGCGCAATCATTACGAGTATGAGGTTGGGCATTTTAAGGGTGCAATCGAAATTCCTTCAGATACGTTTAGAGAGCAACTGCCTATGGCAGCGGATATGATGAAGGGTAAGGAAGAAAAAAATATCATCATGTACTGCACGGGTGGTATTAGATGTGAAAAGGCTAGTGCTTACATGTTACATCAAGGGTTTAAAAATGTATTTCATGTAGAAGGTGGTATCATCAATTATGCGCATCAAGCAGAAGAGGCGGGTATCGAAAAAAAATTTATAGGGAAAAACTTTGTATTTGATAAGCGTTTAGGAGAAAGGATTACAGAAGATATCATTTCAAATTGTCATCAATGCGGAAAACCTGCAGACACGCATACT
>JBEITL010000055.1:0-7428 GCA_040374915.1 Sediminibacterium sp.
AAAACAAATACGTCAAGCCCTTTGGTCGCAATCACAGCAGCAATAGCACCAAACACACCAAGTGGTGCAAAATTCATTACGTAGCCTACCATTTTTAAAATCACGTGCGCAACAGCGTCTAGTGCTTTAACCACAACCGTTGCTTTTTCACCCATCGAAGCGGTCGCCACACCAAAAAAGATACTGAATATTACAAGTTGCAAAATTTCGTTATTGGCCATAGCGTCAATAACGCTTTTTGGAAATACGTGTTCTATGAATTTTTGAATGCTAAACTCCTGCGTTTTACCCACCAGATCTTGTGCACCACTCATATCAGCATTGCTTAAATTAATACCAGCACCTGGCTTAAATATATTTACCAGCACAAGCCCAATCAATAAACTAACAAGTGAAGCCGTCAAAAACCACAATAACGCTTTTCCGCCTACACGTCCTACCGTTTTTAAATCGCCGAGTTTGGCAATACCCACAACAAGGGTAGAAAACACAAGCGGCGCAATAATCATTTGAACCAGCCTTAAAAATATGGTAGTAAGTAGCTTTAAATTTTTTGAGAAAGATTGAATAAACGCAGGCTCGCTATTTTGATGCACAAAATAACCAAGAATGACCCCAGCAATCATTGCAATAACAATGTAGAGGGTTAATTTATTAGATTTTTTCATAAGGTATATAAGTATTGCAATATAAGACTTAAGTACTAAAAAAAGGCAGTTGCCCAGTTCATCATTTTTATAAAAAACAAGGGTGATTTTGAGAAAAAAGTACTATTTTTCGACATCAATTGATTAGAAATCAAACCCAAAAATTATGAGTTTATTTAGAAAAAAGGATTTATCTGCCATGTTAGCACAAGCAGAAGATGGTGGTAAGGGCCTTAAACGCACACTTGGTGCAGGTAACCTTGTTGCACTTGGCGTTGGTGCTATTATTGGAGCAGGTTTATTTGTAAGAACCGCTGCTGCTGCAGGACAAGCCGCAGGACCAGCCGTTACATTATCATTTATCATTGCAGCCATTGGTTGTGCTTTTGCTGGATTAT
Organism: Sediminibacterium sp.; assembly: GCA_040374915.1. Lineage (GTDB taxonomy): Bacteria > Bacteroidota > Bacteroidia > Chitinophagales > Chitinophagaceae > Sediminibacterium. Next base: position 1,046 of record JBEITL010000055.1, read on the forward strand.
GTTACGCAGAATTTGCTGCCATGATTCCTATTTCAGGTAGTGCTTATGCATACTCTTATGTAACTATGGGAGAAACAGTTGCATGGATTATTGGTTGGGCATTAATTATGGAATATGCATTAGGTGCAGCTACTGTTTCTATTGCTTGGAGTGAATATTTAAACAAGCTTTTAGGGGGAAGTATACCCTATGAATGGAGCCACTCCCCTTTTGAAAGTATAACAGATACGGCGGGTGTTTTACACACCGGTATCATGAATGCGCCTTCACTCGTTATATTATTACTTCTTACTTTATTACTTATTAAAGGAACACAAGAGTCTGCGATTGTAAATGCGATTATTGTATTTATTAAAGTAGCGATTGTAATTATATTTATTGTAATAGGCTGGCAATTTATTAGACCAGAAAACCATACGCCATATTTCATCCCTGCCGATCAGCCTCCTCTTTTGGATGCATCAGGTAAAGTAGTTGCCGATTATTCAGGCGCCTTTAAGCATGGCTGGGGCGGTGTATTAGGTGGTGCTGCGATTGTATTTTTTGCCTTTATTGGTTTTGACGCGGTATCTACAGCTGCACAAGAAGCAAAGAATCCTAAAAGAGATATGCCTATTGGTATTTTAGGATCACTTGTAGTATGTACTATTTTATACATCTTATTTGGTCACGTACTAACAGGTGTTGCGCCATGGACAGATTTTGTTGATCCTTTAAAAGGTCGTGAAGCGTCAGTTGCGTATGCAATTTCAAATTACATGACAGGCTATGGCTGGTTGGCTACAGCCGTTACCGTTGCAATTTTAGCGGGCTTTAGTTCGGTAATTTTAGTGATGTTAATGGGTCAATCACGTGTATTCTTTTCTATGGCAAATGATGGTTTACTTCCTAATGTATTTTCTGACCTTCACCCTAAATACCGCACGCCGTATAAATCTAACTGGATCTTATTTATTTTTGTAGGTGCTTTTGCTGCATTTGTGCCAGGAAGCGTTGCCGGTGACTTAACTTCATTTGGTACCTTATTTGCCTTTGTACTTGTAAGTGCTGGTATTTGGATACTACGTGTTAAGTCTCCAGAAATGGAAAGACCATTTAAAACACCACTTGTTCCATTAGTTCCAATATTAGGCGCTGTTATATGCCTAGCTATGATTTTTGCACTTGATGCACAAACATTAAAAGTAGCTTTTGGATGGATGATTTTAGGTTTAGTCGTATACTTTGTCTACAGCCGTAAAAACAGTAAGTTAAACTAACCCTTTACTTATATTAAAAAAAATAGTCCCGACCTTCGGGACTATTTTTTTTGCCTTATTTTTGCAAATATTAATAATACACTATGGGAAGGATATTTGAAGTTAGAAAAGCAACCATGTTCAAGCGTTTTGATCGCATGGCAAAGCAATTTACCCGCATTGGTAAAGAAATTGTAATCGCGGTTAAAGCTGGCGGACCTAATCCGGACGACAACCCTGCCCTAAGAAGATGTTATCAAAATGCCCGTAGTGCAGGTATGCCTAAAGACCGTGTTGAAGCGGCCATTAAGCGCGCCATGGGTAAAGACACTTCTAACTACGAAGAAATTTTATACGAAGGATATGCACCACACGGTGTAGCTATATTAGTTGAAACGGCTACTGACAACCACGTAAGAACCGTTGCCAATGTTAAAAGTCATTTTAATAAAGGTGGTGGAACCATGGGTAACAGTGGAAGTGTAAGTTTCCAATTTAAAAAAATGGGGGTTTTTAAATTAAACCCAGAAGGCATTGTGATGGATGATTTAGAATTAGAACTTATAGATCACGGCCTCGACGAACTTGGAGAAAGTAACGACGACAACGACAATCCTATTATTGTTTTAAGATGTGCCTTTACAGATTTTGGTAACCTTCAAAAAGAATTGGAGGCAAAAAAATTAAATGTAATTAGCGCCGAGTTTGAATGGATACCAGGTACAACAGTTCCTGTGACAGATGAGCAAGCAGAAGAAATTAGTAAATTAATTGACCGTTTAGAAGAAGACGAAGACGTAAACAAAGTATTCCATAATATGGGATAACACTTTTGTGTTTTTCTTATCTTATTCTGCCATAACAGCTCTCACTGCTTCAATTACATCTTCTGTATTGGGCTTACTAAAGTAATCTCCGTCACTACCGTATGCTGGTCTATGCGCTTTTGCAGTAAGGGTTTTTGGGCTTGCGTCTAACCACTTGTACCCACCTTGTTCTTCCATTACATGGTTAAACATATAAGCAGTAGCACCACCCGGAACATCTTCGTCGATAAATAAAATCCGGTTTGTTTTTTGTAACGATTTTACAATGCTATGGTTAATATCAAATGGTAATAAAGTTTGCACATCAATAAGTTCTACAGAAATTCCTTCATCGGCTAAACGAACAACCGCTTCTTCAATAATGCGGAGCATAGAACCATAAGAAACGATAGTAATATCTGTTCCTTCATTGATAATTTCTGGCACACCTAATGGCACTTTAAACGCCAATAAATTATTGGGTAATTTTTCTTTTAAACGGTATCCATTTAAACATTCAATAACAATGGCAGGATCGTTAGATTGTAAAAGTGTATTGTACATACCTGCAGCTTGCACCATATTGCGGGGCACACAAACATACATACCTCGAAGTGCATTTACAATCATGCCCATCGGAGATCCACTATGCCAAATTCCTTCTAGTCGGTGACCTCTTGTTCTAATAATAACAGGGCAACTTTGTTGACCATTGGTTCTATAATGCGTGGTAGCAACATCATCACTTAAAGGTTGTAAACCATAGAGTAAATAGTCGAGGTATTGAATTTCTGCAATGGGCCTTAACCCTCTAACAGCCATACCCACAGCTTGTCCTACAATGGTAAGCTCTCTAATACCAGTATCAGAAATTCGGTCAGCACCATGCTTTTCTTGAAGTCCCGCAAAGCCCTGGTTTACATCGCCAATATAACCAACGTCTTCGCCAAAAGCATACACTTTAGGGTTGCTTGCAAAAAGCGCATCAAAATATTTATTAAGTACTTCGTAAGCATTTACAACTGGCGCATCAGCAGCGTATGTAGCTTGCACAGCAGGTACACGCAGTGCCGATTTTGGACCTTCGTTGTATAAATAAGTATTAAATAAACCAGCTGCTTCATTTTTTAATTGCGCCGCATACGCCTTTACTTTTTCAACACCTTTAACACCAACAGCAGCATCACTTACCAGCGCAAGCGCTTTTAAAACATCTCGTCGAAGTGGTTCTTTATTATTTGATAGTTCGGCTGCAATTTGTTGTACTTGCGGATTTAAAACCTGTAATCCGTTGATGATTTGAACCGCTTGTTGGGCCTGCTTTTTTATGGGACCAATAAATTTTTCCCATGCATTTGCTTTTGCCTCTTTCACAAATTCTTTTGCTTCAACCTCAACATTATTTAACTCGGTAATGGTTGCAAGACCAGCATCTAACATCCACTCACGCATTTTGATAATACAATCCCAGCTTTTTTCCCACTCTAAACGCTCTGCCGATTTGTAACGCTCGTGGCTACCGCTTGTAGAATGGCCCTGCGGTTGGGTTACTTCTTCGATATGAAAAAGTGCAGGCGTATGTGTGTCTCTAATTTTTTGTAGACCTTCTTCAAACACTTCACACATACCAGCGTAATCCCAGGCTTTTACTTTATATATTTCGATACCATTGGTGTCTGCTAATTTTTGCATGCCAGCAAGCGCATCAGAAATTGAACTTTTTGTTGTTTGTAAATTTTTAGGGACAGAAATACCATAACCATCATCCCATACAAAAACCGCTAATGGAATTTGTAATACAGCGGCAGCGTTCATGGATTCCCAAAAATGACCTTCCGACGTACTTGCATCACCAATGGTACAAAAACAAATTTCGTTACCCTGGTTACTCAAATTTGTATGTAATGCATTGTTTTTTTGTTGTGCTTCTCTAAAACATTTAGATGCAAATGCAAGTCCTACTGCGCGCGGCATTTGACCTGCAGTAGGCGCCATATCGGCAGAGGAATTTTTTTGATTGACTACATCGAGCCAGTTGCCATTTTTATCTACAGTTGGTGTAACAAAATGAGAACTCATTTGCCTACCCGCACAAAAAATATCGTTGTTACCATCAGGGTCTGCAAACAATTGAGAAAAATATTGTTCTACACTTGCGATACCAGCAGCAAACATAAAAGTTTGATCTCTGTAATAGCCAGATCTGAAATCGCCGTTTTTAAAATATTTTGCGAGCGCAACTTGTGCTACTTCTTTACCATCTCCAAAAATGCCAAATTTTGCTTTACCTGTAAGCACTTCTCTTCTACCAAGCAAACTAACTTCCCTACTAATGAGCGAAATTTTATAATCCTGAATCACCGTGTTACGAAATCCTTCAAAGGATAACATTTCGGTTTGGGGCGCTGGCGAAACAATTAATTCCATGGCACAAAAATAGCATTCGGGACCCAATACAAAAGGGGTGTTCTTGATTTTGGGGATAAATCTCAACTACCCTTAACAACCCCCTTTTTTTAACGATTTAGCCTTTTTTTAAGGCATTTTTGTTACAAATTTGAACTATATATGATACTTTTACAGGGTACTTTAAACAAAGCACTTATATGAAAAAGATTTTAGCACTTACTTTATTAGCTATCACTGTCTCAATCAGCGTATTTGCGCAACAAGACATTAAATTTGAAGCAGGCTCATTTAATTTTGGAAAAATTGCTCAAGGCACTCCAGTAACCCACGTTTTTACCTTTAAAAACACAGGTGCTAAGCCAGCAGTTGTTGAATATTGTACCGCTGAGTGTGGTTGTACCACTCCTGAGGTAACTAAAGAGCCAATTTTACCTGGTAAATCAAGCACTGTTAAAGTAACTTACAATGCTGCTAGCATGGGTAATTTTACCAAGCGTGTAACTGTAAAATTAGTAGGTGTTGCCGAGCCAATTATCTTAACCATCAATGGAGAGGTTGTTGCGCCTAAAAAATAATTGTTAATATTCTGATAATGATCTTACCAGCCTCCTTCGGAGGCTGGTTTTTTTTGCCCCTGCCTCAAATTGTAAACTTATATTTGCAACATGTTACAAATCAGCAAACGTGGCATAGACATGCCGGCCTCACCCATCAGAAAACTAGTTCCCTTTGCAGAAGCTGCAAAAAAAAGAGGAACTAAAGTATACCACCTCAACATTGGTCAGCCAGATATTGAAACACCTAAAATGGTGCTCGATGCGGTTAGACATAGTGATTTTAAAGTGCTAGAATATAGCCATAGTGCAGGCAACGAAAGTTACCGTAAAAAATTAGTGGGTTATTACAAAAGCGTTGGTATTGATGTCAACGAAAAACAAATCATTATTACCACAGGTGGTAGTGAAGCCATTTTATTTGGCTTTATGGCCTGCCTAGATGCTGGCGATGAGGTTATCATACCGGAACCTTTTTATGCCAACTACAATGGGTTTGCAGTTGAAGCAGGTGTATCTGTAGTGCCTATCACATCACACATAGAAAATGGATTTGCGCTTCCGCCCATTGAGGCCATTGAAGCTAAAATTACACCGCGCACCAAAGCCATTGTAATTTGTAATCCCAACAATCCAACGGGTTATTTATACAGTGCTGCCGAAATGGAGCAGTTAAAAAATATTATTTTAAAACACAACCTCTACTTGTTTTCTGACGAAGCGTATAGAGAGTTTTGTTACGAAGGCACGCAAATAAGTGCACTGCATTTAACAGGCGTTGACGAGCATGTGGTGATCATGGATACCATTAGCAAAAGATACAGTGCATGTGGTGGAAGGATTGGTGCATTTATTACCAAAAATCAAGCGTTACTTGACGCTACTATGAAATTTGCACAAGCCCGTTTAAGCCCACCAAGTTTTGCGCAAATTGCTGGCGAAGCTGCCATTGATTTACCCGCCAATTATTTTGATGATACCAAGGCCGAATACAAATCAAGAAGAGACCTTATTGTTACAAGACTAAATGCCATGGAAGGTGTTTTTTGTCCCAATCCGGGCGGCGCTTTTTATGCCATGGCAAAATTACCTATTGATGACGCCGATAAATTTTGTCAGTGGTTATTAGAGGAATTTGCTCATGAAAACCAAACAGTGATGCTCGCACCTGCAACAGGTTTTTATGGCACGCCAGGACTTGGTAAACAAGAAGTTCGACTTGCTTATGTTTTAAACTTAGAGGATATCAATAAAGCAATGGATTGTTTAGAAGCGGCTTTAAAAGTATATCCAGGTCTTATAAAATAAATTCATGCAAGAAACCCCAAAGCAACACCTATATATACGCTCGTTTTTGGTAGCAGTGGTTACTTTGG
>JBEITL010000030.1:0-9385 GCA_040374915.1 Sediminibacterium sp.
ACTTTGAAACGCTTTTTCGCGCTTGAGTTTGTTTTTACCTTTGGCATGTTAATAATCTAATTAAAGATTACACCCTACTGGCGGTCTTGCACAGGCGAGACACTTGTTGAGCCATTTGGGAAATTGGGATGCAAAATTATGAATAATCTCCTATTTGAGCAACTATTTCTTTTTACCTGTTTTAGGGGTAAAAATGGCAAACATTCGTTTACCTTCTAGTTTAGGCATACTTTCGAGCGTACCAGCTTCTGCTAAGCGCTCAGCAAACTTAAGAAGTAGTAATTGGCCTCTGTCCTGGAACATAATAGCTCTACCCTTAAATTGAACGTATGCTTTTACCTTATTACCATCTTTTAGGAACTTTTCGGCATGTTTAGCCTTAAAGTCAAAGTCATGGTCATCGGTACTTGGCGTAAATCTAATTTCTTTGATCTCTGATTGCTTAGAGTTGGCTTTCATTTCCTTCTCTTTGCGCTTTTTCTCGTATAAGAACTTTTTATAATCTATTACCTTACAAACGGGAGGATCAGCTGTTGGAGAGATTTCTACAAGGTCTAATTCTTGTTCTTGCGCTATTTTGAGTGCTTCTTGGGTAGAATAAACGCCAACTTCAACGTTGTCGCCTACTAAACGTACCTGTGGTACTCTAATTCTGTCGTTAATTCGGTGTTCTGGTTCTTGTTGTCTTTGGAACCTTGGGTTAAATCTTCCGCCGCCTCTTGGTGGTAATGCCATTAAAACTTGTTTTGTTAGTAATATTTTGAAGGATAAAGATAAAGCTATTTAGGCTATTCGCCGGATTTACGTTCATGAATTTCCTGAATAATTGCATCGATAAATACCTGCGTATCTTGCATGCCTAAATCACCCTTGCCTTGTCTACGCACAGATAGTTTGTTTTCGAGGGTTTCTTTCTCCCCTACAACTAGCATATATGGTACGCGCTGAAGTTCGGTATCTCTAATTTTTTTACCAATTTTTTCAGACCTGTCATCTATCTCAACCCTTACGCCTGCGGCTTTTAGCTGTTGTTTAACGCCTTCGGCAAACGCCATAAACTTGTCGGAAATGGGCAATATTTTTACCTGTAAAGGGGATAACCACACCGGAAATTTACCCGCATAATGTTCAAGTAAGAAACCTATAAAACGCTCGTGGGTACCCAGTGGTGCACGGTGAATAATAAGTGGAACTTCGGGCTGGTTATTTTGATTAACGTAGCTTAATTTGAATTTATTACCAGAATTAAAGTCTACTTGGTTGGTGGCAAGGGTAAATTCTCTACCGATCGCACTCCAAATTTGAACATCAATTTTAGGGCCATAAAATGCAGCTTCGTCCTGAACCTCGATGTAAGGGATTTCAGATTCGATGAGCACCTGACGCACCATCGCTTCTGTTTCCTTCCACAATTCAGGTTCATTTACATATTTAGCACCCAGTTTAGCAGGATCGTGTAAGCTTAAACGCATCACGTATTTGTCAATACCAAAAATTTTAAAGTACTTGGTATACATGTCATTTACGGCTCTAAATTCGGCGGCAAATTGTTCTTTGTTACAATAGATGTGCGCATCGTTCATGTGTAAACAACGAACACGCATCAGTCCAAATAATTCACCACTTTGTTCGTATCTGTAACAGGTTCCATATTCTGCAATACGGAAAGGTAAATCTTTGTAGCTCTTTGGTTCTGCATCAAATATTTTATGGTGATGCGGACAGTTCATTGCTTTCAAATAATACTTGGTACCATCAAGCTCCATTGGAGGAAACATACTATCTGCATAGTATGGTAAGTGACCACTAGTGAGGTACATACTTTCTTTGGCAATATGTGGTGTTACCACACGCTTATAGCCTGCAACTTCTTCTGTTTCTTTTGCTAATTTTTCTAACTCCTCAATAATAATAGTGCCATTTGGTAACCACAAAGGAAGGCCCTGACCAACATCATCATCCATCGTAAAAATGCCAAGCTCTTTTCCTAATTTTCGATGGTCTCTTTTTTTAGCTTCTTCAAGCATTAATAAGTAGGCATCTAATTCTTTTTGATTCGGGAAAGTCACGCCATACAAGCGTGTTAGCATTTTATTTTTTTCGTTACCCTTCCAATAAGCGCCTGCAATATTGGTGAGTTTGATGGCTTTGATAGCGCCCGTATTTGGAATATGTGGCCCTCTACACAAGTCGGTAAAATTACCTTGCGAGTAGAGTGTGATATTGCCATCTTGTAGTCCTTCTAATAAATCTAATTTATACGGATCATTGCGCTCTGTAAAATAAGCGATGGCATCCGCTTTTGAAATCTCTTTTCTATTAAATGTATTGGCAGCTTTTGCAAGCTCATTCATTTTTCTTTCGATGGCAATTAAATCATCTTCAGTTAGATGGCGATCGCCTAAATCTATATCGTAATAAAATCCTTTGTCAAGTGCTGGCCCTACCCAAAATTTTACGCCAGGATATAAAGCTTCAACAGCTTCTGCCATTAAGTGCGCTGAAGAGTGCCAAAAAGTATTTTTACCAGCATCGTCGTCCCAGGTTAATAATTGTAAAGTAGCATCGGAATTGATGGGTCTAGTACTATCCCATACCTCTCCATTTACATGCGCAGCCAATACTTTTCTGGCGAGTCCTTCACTAATCGATTTTGCGATGCCGTCGGCAGAAATACCTGCTTCATATTGCCTCACGGCTCCATCTGGAAATTTTATGTTTATCATAGGTCTAACTTAACTATTTAACCACTAATGGGTTACTGATGCAAAAATAAAGGAAAGCGGTGAGTTTTTCGATTTAACGCTTCTTTAGATTTTAATACTTTTACAACATCGTACATTTGCGCCAATGAGATTGACTTTTACCCTAATTTCTTTACTGCTTCTTACAACTTCCCTTCGGGCTCAACAGCTAACAGGGATATGGCGTGGTTATTTTAGTGCTGCGGCTGGTATTTTTAGAGATGATATTGGGGAAGAAATGTATAAATATGAGATTCAAATAGACCAGCAAACGGATAATAGTGTTAAGGGCGTCACGTATTCTTATAAATCTACCGTTTTTTACGGAAAATCTACAATGCAGGGAATCTACACGGCTAGTAGCAAAAACCTTATTTTAAAGGAACTGAAACTAGTAGAACTCAAAATTGGTAGTAATAGTGAACCTTGCCTAATGACCTGCTATCTTGATTATGTTAAAATTGGAAAATTAGAGGTACTTCAAGGTACATTTATATCCACCAATGCAAAAAGCAAAAAAGATTGTGGAAGCGGAAAGGTATATCTGGAGCGTGTTTCAAAGAGTGATTTTGAATTAGAAGATTTCTTAGCGGTACCAAAACCGCAGGCGCCCATTGTGCAAAAAAAGCCAACACCCAAGCTTTCTACTATAGGTTCAGATAATGTAAAAAAAGTAAAAGATACAGATTCGGAGAAAATAACATCGAATGCAAAAACGCCGCAAACCAATGTTGAAAAACTAACCAATTCCGTAACTCCACCAAGAGTGTTGGTGAATAGAGAAAACTTTTTAATTAAACGAATCATTAGTGCTGATCCATCCGTTAAAGTAGAACTTTTTGATAATGGCACCATTGATAATGATACCGTTAGTTTATACCATAATGGAGAACAGGTCATCAATAAAGGGAAACTCAATTACCAGCCACTTACGTATTCTTTTAATTGTGGAACTCAAAACACTGCACACGAACTTATTCTAGTAGCCGAAAATTTGGGTGAAATCCCTCCTAATACGGCCATTATGGTGGTGACCATTGGCAAAAAAAGGCAGGAGATTTTTTTAACTTCAGACGAAAAAAAGAACGCTAAAATTATAATTGAATACAAACCCAATAAGTAGGTTTTGGATATATAATTTGGGGTTACCTTTGCGGCCACAAATACTATCTGAATATGCTTATTGGTTTACAAAATGTAACGTTCGAATTTGGTGCAAGGGTTATTGTAGAAGACGCTACATGGCATATTCAACCCGGAGATCGTATTGGCCTTATAGGATACAATGGAACAGGAAAGTCTACCCTTTTAAAAGTATTGGTAGGTGAATACACACCATCTAAAGGGACTGTAGAAAAAAGCAGGGATACCACCATTGGTTATTTGCACCAAGATTTATTAAGTTTTGATACCAGTGAAACCATTACAGAAGTGGCGCTTGGTGCTTTTGAACGGGTTAGAGCACTTGAAAAAGAAATTGAAGCACTTGGTATTGCGCTCGAAAAAGATTCAGAAAACAATGACCTCCTTATTAAGTATACCGATGCGCTGCATGAACTGGATGTGTTAGATGGTTATAATATCCAGCACAAGGCCGAAGAGGTTTTACATGGACTTGGTTTTAGCAGTCAAGATATTAAAAGGCCTTACAAAGAATTTAGTGGTGGTTGGCGTATGCGCGTGTTACTGGCGAAAATGATTTTGCAACAGCCGGATGTACTACTACTCGATGAACCTACCAACCACCTCGACTTACCTTCTATTGAGTGGCTAGAAAAGTATTTATTACATTACCAAGGTAGTGTTGTAATTGTGAGCCACGATAAGTTTTTCTTGAATCGAATGGTGAATAAAATAGTAGAAGTATACCAACAGTCTTTACATATTTATAGTGGTGATTATAATTATTATGAAACTGAAAAAGCGTTGCGTATAGAAATGCAACAAAAAGCTTTTGAAAATCAACAAGATTATATTCGTCAACAAGAAAGGTTTATTGAACGCTTTAAAGCAAAAGCTAGTAAAGCAGCACAAGCACAGAGTATTCAAAAAAGGCTCGACAAAATTGACAAGATTGATGATGTTCAATTAGAACGTCCCGATTTACGCATTAATTTCCAGCTCGATAAAGTACCTGGTAAAGTGCTTGTTGATTTAAAAAATATTACCAAACAATTTGGTGATTTAACCATCGTCAACAATACCACCGCCGAAATTGAACGTGGTGACAAAATTGCGCTCATTGGAGCTAATGGTAAAGGTAAGTCAACCATCCTTCGTATTGTTGGCGGAACCGAGCAGCACAGTGGTGAAAGGGTTTGGGGACATAACGTTGAAGAAAGTTTTTACGCGCAGCACCAATTAGAGGCACTAACTCTAAGTCATACTATTTTGGAAGAAATGCAACAGTGCGGCAGTAAAAAAACCGATGTTGAACTACGTAGTATATTAGGCGCGTTTTTATTTAGCGGGGATGATGTAGACAAAAAAATACGTGTGTTAAGCGGCGGTGAAAAAGCAAGGGTAGCGCTTGCCAAAACAATGGTAAGTAAAGCAAACTTTTTACTACTCGATGAACCTACCAACCACCTTGATATGCACTCTGTAGAATTACTTGCAGGAGCACTTAACAAATATGAAGGCAGTTATATTTTAATTAGTCACGACCGTTATTTTATTTCTCAAACAGCCAATAAAATTTGGGAAATTGTAGACCATCAAATTAAAGAGTTTAAAGGTACATATGCTGAGTGGGTAGAATGGAATGAACGCATGGCTGCCAAGCAAAAAGATAATAAAGGATCTGGCAATGTAGTTGCAGCGCCTGCCCCAGCTCCTGTTCCAAAAGTTGTTGTGCCTGAAACAAAAGCACCAACACCTAACACGGCTATTGATAAAGATTTTCAGAAAGAATTGCAAAAGCAAAAAAAGAGATTGCAAACACTTGAACTTGATATCAATAACACCAAAGTTCAAAAAGAAAATATTGAACAAGAACTTGGTAACCCAGATACCTATACCAATCCAGCTAAATTTGCAGCACTAGAAACCGAGTACAAATCGGTGCAACAAAAACTAGCCACACTCAATAGCGAGTATGAAACAGTTTTTGAAAAAGTGTTAGAAATGGAATCTTAAAAAATAATTAGTTCGTCAAAATATGTCGGCTAATTACAATTCGTTGTATCTCTGAAGTGCCCTCATAAATCTGCGTAATTTTTGCGTCACGCATCAGGCGTTCTACATGGTATTCTTTTACAAAACCATAGCCACCATGCACTTGTACCGCTTCAGTAGAAATCCACATGGCTGCTTCACTTGCATATACCTTTGCCATAGAAGATGAAAATCCATAATCTTTATGTTCATCTTTGTCTGCGGCTGCTTTAAAACAAAGTAGTCTGGCTGCTTCCACTTTGGTAGCCATGTCAGCGAGTTTAAATTGGATCGCTTGATGGTGCATGATTTCTTTACCAAATGCTTTACGTTGTTTGCTATAGCCAAGTGCTAATTCGTAGGCGCCACTTGCAATACCTAATGCTTGAGCAGCTATACCTATGCGGCCACCAGCAAGGGTTTTCATGGCAAACTTAAATCCAAAACCGTCTTCTCCAATTCTATTTTCTTTAGGGACTTTAACATCGTTAAACATAATAGAGTGTGTATCACTTCCCCTAATTCCTAATTTATTTTCTTTCGCACCAACGGTAACGCCAGGGCTGTTTTTTTTTACAATAAAAGCATTGATACCTTTACTTCCTTTAGCAGGATCTGTTTGTGCAATCACCAAATAAACAGAGGCGCTAGAGCCATTGGTAATCCAGTTTTTGGTACCATTTAATAAATAATAATCTCCTTTATCTTCGGCAGTGGTTTGCTGACTTGTTGCATCGCTTCCTGCTTCTGGTTCACTTAATAAAAAGGCACCAATATAAAGGTCATTGTCTTTAATCCCTTTAGCAAGTGGGGTTAAATATTTTTGTTTTTGATCTTCTGTTCCAAATGTTTCTAAACCCCAGCAAACAAGGCTATTGTTAACGCTCATACAAACACTAACGCTGGCGTCAATTTTACTAATTTCTTCCATGGCAAGCACATAGCTAATAGTATCCATACCAGCACCACCATAATTAGGACTTACCATCATACCCATAAAGCCAAGTTCTGCTAATTGCATAATTTGTTCTTTAGGAAATGATTGCTTTTCGTCCCTTTCAATAACACCTGGTAAACAACTATTTTTAGCGAAATCTCTTGCTGCAGCCTGAATCATTAGCTGCTCTTCGGTTAAATTAAAATCCATAGAAGCTATTTTGTGGGGCAAAAATAAGCTAACAATTGTTAGGATTTATAATTTATTGGTACTTTTTTTAGAAATATTTACGCTGCAAATTGGAAAGAACCAGGGTGTCAACTGCGTTTAAGGGTTTAGTGGTGTCTTGTAAAAAATGTCTTTTAAAAGACCTGATAGCAGCGGTTGTGTCTTTTAAATCGTATCCAATAATTCGGAGTGCGATATAGGGGTTAAAATTATTTGGAGCAGGCGTTAAATTATTGTCAAACCAAAGACCAAATCCACGAGTCGATAAAAGTTTCCAAGGAAATCTAAAGTTAGGATCGTTTTTTCTGGTCGGCGCAATGTCTCCGTGTCCTATAAAGTTAGCAGTTGGGATGGTATATTTTTGTTTGAGTCGATTCAGCAAAACCAATAAGCTATTGATTTGCAAGCTATCAAAAGGTTCAAAACCGTTATTGTCAAGTTCAATGCCTATAGACGAAGAATTGATATCAATTAAATTACCCCACTTGCTAATGCCAGCATGTTGCGCACGCATATAATCATTTAGCATTTGGTGTATGGTGCCGTCTTTACATATTACATAATGGGCACTAACTGCTGTTCGAGGTATGGTAAATGTTTTAAGTGTTTCTTCACAAGAATTTTGTGCCGTATGATGGATGATTACAAAATTGGGTTTGCGTAATCCAAAATTGGTTGTACCTACCCAATAAGGCGGTTGTTTTACAGAGTCTGAAAAAATGCCACCATTGTTTGGTAATTCAGCAATATCAGTCAACGAATCAATTAGATGGGTATGCTTTTTATTGGTTGCCTTGTAAGGGTTTCTAAAGCAAGCCGTAAAAACAAAAGGCAAACTTAATAGTACGACTAAGCCAACAATAATTGATTGTTTCATCTGATATATTTTGATGATTAAACTAAGGGTTCTTGTTGAGACAAGCAATGAAAACTGCCTAACCCCCATATTATATCGGTAGAATCAATACCTACCACTTCCCTATTTGAATATGCTTCTGCAATAATGGTTAGTGCCCTATCATCCATAGCGGATCTAAAGGTTGGCACAATTACATATTTATTGGAGATATAAAAATTAGCGTATGAAGCTGGTAAACGCTGATCTTCATAAATTACGGCGTCTGGCATAGGAAGTTCAACAATATTTAATTGTTTTCCATTCAATAAACGCATTTGTTTAAGCTGAGCCAAGTTATCTTGTAAAATCGAATAGTTTTCGTCGTTTTTATTTGATTCAACAACGGTTAAAACCGTGTCTTCATTTACAAACCTAATGGTGTCATCTATGTGACCATCGGTGTCATCACCAACAATACCTTCTTCTACCCACAACACTTGATTGGCCCCGTAATAATCAAACAAATAATTTTCGATTTGATCTCTGTTTAAATGGCTATTTCTGTTAGGATTTAAAAGGCAACTCGTGCTCGTTAATATCGTACCTGTACCATTAAATTCTACAGAACCACCTTCCATAATAATTTCCGGATGGTATACCGGTATATCAAAATGCTTTCCAATAAGTGTCGGGATTACATCGTCTAAATCGTAAGGTGGGTATTTATTTCCCCATGCATTGTAATTCCAATCTACAATAACTTTTTTTTGATTGGCAGCAGGGTTAATTAAAAATGCAGGGCCATGATCACGACACCAAGCGTCATTGGTTGGATGTAAATAAAAACTTACCTGATCCATGTTTACGCCGGCTTTAATAAGGTGTGCAGTTGCTGCTGCTTGCATGGCTGCGTCCACCACATTGATGCGCACTTTTTCTGACTGTGCTAGGTATTTGACAAACAAACTATAGTTTGGATATATCGTTTCTAATTTACCTGGCCAACTTGCTTCTTTATGGGGCCAACTTAACCAAGTAGCCTCATGCATTTCAAATTCTGCTGGAAAAAAATAGCCTAAAGATTTGGGTGTATTCAAAACAATAAATTTCTAGTCAATAAAACGTTTGGTGATGTTTTCATAAGAGTCAATACGTCTGTCTCTCATAAACGGCCAGTGTGTGCGGTAACGGTCTGTGGCGTCTGTATCAATTTCAACCACTTCAGTTTCTTCGTTATCGTGCGATCCTTTGTATAATAAAGTGCCAAATGGGTTGCTTACAAATGAACCACCCCAAAATTTCATAGCGCCATTTTGTTCAAGTCCTACCCTGTTTACACTTACTACGTGCACGCCATTCGCCACTGCATGACTGCGCTGAATAGTTTGCCAAGCATTGTACTGCTCAATATTGGTGGCCTCATCTTGTGAAGTAGCCCAGCCAATTGCTGTTGGATAAAATAATATTTCGGCACCTTGTAAT